>JBNKNM010000018.1:0-53033 GCA_050293845.1 Pseudobacteriovorax sp.
ATTTTATCATTCTAAATATTATACATGCTATATTTAATAGTTACGGGAAACTTTCCGTTCCCCTACATAATGGGCCTATAACCCAGATGTTTGGATTCTAAGTACAGAGCATGCTGACTTTTCTGTAATTTTATCCTGTTTTGAGCCAAACATGGCCTCAAAGAACGACTGTGAAGGTAGCGCCCCCATGATCAGTAAATCATACTCGGCCGTCAAACCAATTATGTCTATAAGTTCATTTTGACCTTGTACCACCAGGCTATTGGAATCGCTTGCAAAGACAGAGGTCGCTTCCCTTAAAAAGGAATCCTCCGCCTTAACGCGCTTTTCGGTAAACTCCTCAGGAACCCAACGAACAAAAACAAGCTCAGCATCATTCATTTCTGCTAATTTAACGCACGTTTTGATGATTAAAGGGTTATGGGGTCCCTGATCGACATAAACCATGATTTTACGGAAATACCGGATACCGGTATCCTTGAAGGTAGCTACATTACAAGCCAGATGTTCTTCTAACCACCCCATCTGGTTGTGAATGGTTATATTACCACGGGACCTACCCCCCCATTCCTTCACAAGCCAGTTACAGTGCAGCCGATTGCTAATTTCATGGACCGTCTTGTAAATATCATGGGATACCAAAGGTTCAAATTCCACGAGGAAGTTTTTATCAATGGACATCGCCTGGAACCGGCGTCGTAGAGATTTTATGGTGGAGGTTTCCACATTAATATCATCGATACTCAACTGTTCAGGTATCTCCGTTAAATGGACAACTTCGACTTTTCCCCCTTCTGATAGAGCAGCCCCCAGCTCCAGTAAAACCTCGGGAGATCTCTCGACTCCAAACAGACTGACGACAACGGCAGCCTGATCAAAGAAAAACAGGTCGTCTCGCTCGGGAACGATGGGGCTCCTCTCCTCAATCAAGTCTTGACGACGTCCTCTAATCCCAACAACTCCTTTACGATTAGTATTACGCCGACCATAGAGCAAGTACACCGTACCACCCAGAAGAATTGCAGAACCAATGGTTATACCAACGATTTGCCCCATCATTAGCAGGATGATGATGCAAATGATAATTCCTGCTCCCTGTAGCCAAGGGTAGAGAAATGACTTGTAAGGTGGTGAATACCACTGGACACGATTTTCACGAAGAACGATGACCGTAATATTTTCTGCAATGTAGATACATAGCATGAAAGCACTGGCAATTTTTATCACCTTATCCACAGGAATAAAAAGAATGGCTACTGCAATAGTCAATCCTGAAAATATGATGCTTACACTGGGTGTCAAAAACCTGACATTGAGATAAGAAAACACTTTCGGAAGCAAGTTTTCACGGCTCATGGCAAAAGGAAATCGTGAAGCCGCCATCACCCCCACATTGGCCATGGAAGTCAAGGTTAATACTCCCAGAACTCCAGCAAAGATACCTGCAACATTCCCCCCCAGCTTATAGGCCAGCGAATATACGGGCCTTAAGTCTTCTTTGAAAAAATGAGGATCTAGACTACCTGCAAAAACAAAACTGAGGGACGTATATAGAACGGTGATGATAGCTAATGAAATCAAAATCCCACGCGGTAGAGTTTTCCCCGGATCCTTCACTTCTTCCGCAATAGCTGCCACTTTATCGACACCTGCAAAAGCAACAAAAACAAAGCCTGTTGCTTTTATAAGCCCACCGATGTCATGACTCAGTTCGAAAGGATTAAACTGTTCCATGTCTATTGCAAAAGTCCCACCGACGAGAAGTACTGCCAAACTGGCGAGAACCAGTGCTACGATAAGTAATACAGCCTTGCTAAGCTTGCTCACCCCTAAAAGATTCATCCCCACAATAAACACTAACAAACCGATAGCAGTATATTTCACAGGCATGTCAGTAAATACTGAAAGATACGCCCCAAAACCCACCAATGAAAACGTGCTTTTTAACAGTAGGGATGCCCAAAGGCCGATACCTGCAATCGTTCCCACAAGTGGTCCGAAAGTTCTCTCTAAATAGATGTAAGTACCACCTGAAGTTGGCATGGCTGTGGAAAGTTCTGACTTGGAAACCGCTGCGGGTAATACACAAAACCCAGCAAGAAGATAGGCTAGCCAAATGGAAGAGCCGGTTAGAGCAGAAGCAAGACCAGGTAATACAAAAATTCCACTACCCAGTGCCGCTCCTAGGCAAATAGAAACAACGGAAACAAGTCCAATACGACGCTCTAGCTGGCTCAAATTGTATTCCTTCAGGTATTAATTGCCTGCGATATCTGCCTTACGAAAGACGATAACCTTTTCTCAACTTGATCGCGGTTCTCGATAAGCTTAACGATGGCACTCCCTATCACAATTCCATCTCCCAAGGATGACACAAATTTTGCCTGTTCCACAGTGGAAATTCCAAAGCCAACCACAATAGGGCAATTTACATACTCCTTGAGATGGTTAACTTCATCTTCCAAGGTCTTGGAAATCTCCGCCTGCGCTCCTGTGACCCCTGTCCGGGACACATAATAGAGAAACCCTTGGGTTTGCTCTCCCACCAATTGTAATCGTTCATCGGTAGTCGTAGGAGATGCCAAAAATACCGTCTTGACTTCTTGACGACGCATCAGCTCTATGTATGGAGCCGCTTCCTCAATAGGTAGATCTAAAACGAGCACACCATCAACCCCAACCTTGCGGCACTGCTGTGCAAAGTTTTCATATCCCATAGAAAAAATTGGGTTTAGATAGGAAAATAACACAAGGGGCAAGGAAAAACCTTCGGAACGCAATTCCGCAACCATCTGCAAAATTTTAGCCAGGCTCGTTCCTGATGCTAAGGCGCGCTCTGCAGCAGCTTGGTTTGTCGGACCATCCGCCAAGGGATCTGAAAAGGGTACCCCCAATTCGATGATATCGACTCCTGCTTTGGCTAACAAACGACAGTAGGCTTTGGTCTCTTCAAGGTTTGGATCACCAGCTGTAATATAAGCAACAAAAGCTTTTTGGTTCTTCTTTTTTAAATCGGCAAAGGCCTCCGCAATTCGACTCATGAAATACCTCCTTCCAAATCCTTATCGCCACGCCCCGACAGATTAACCAGTAAAATTTGATTTGAAGCCATCTGGGGGGCTTGTTTGATCACATAGGCGATGGCATGGGACGATTCCAATGCTGGGATGATTCCCTCTTGTTGTGACAGCAATTGAAAGGCGTGCTGAGCCTCAGCATCTGTTACATATGTATAGTGAGCCCGTCCCAAATCATTTAAATAAGCGTGTTCAGGTCCAACGGCTGGATAGTCTAATCCCGCAGAAATGCTGTGGGTTGGTTCAACCTGGCCGTTTTCATCTTGAAGCAGATAGGTGAAAGTCCCATGCAAGATACCAAGGCGCCCTCCAGAAAAACGTGCTGCATGCTGTCCAGGTTTTATTCCTAGGCCACCAGCCTCGACACCGGTCATTTTAATGTTGGGATCATCAATGAAATCATAAAATAACCCTATAGCGTTAGAGCCCCCACCGACACATGCCACTAATTCATCGGGTAAACGCCCCGCCTGCTCAAGAATCTGACTTTTAGCTTCTCTGCCTATAACTTTGTGAAAATCCCGCACCATTTGTGGGTAAGGATGGGGTCCCAGCGCTGATCCGAGGAGATAAAATGTTGTTTTAACATTGGTTACCCAGTCTCTCATAGCTTCATTAATGGCGTCTTTCAGTGTTTTACTACCGCTATCCACTCCTACTACCTTAGCACCAAGCAATCTCATGCGTTTGACATTTAAGGCTTGTCTTTCCATATCCACAGTACCCATGTAAACAACACATTCCATACCCATGAGCGCTGCTGCCGTTGCAGTCGCCACCCCATGCTGACCAGCACCGGTTTCGGCGATAATGCGATTCTTACCCATTTTCTTAGCTAAAAGAATTTGGCCAATGGCATTGTTGATTTTATGAGCTCCTGTATGTAACAGATCCTCTCGTTTTAAAAAAATTCGAGCACCACCCAAATACGCCGTGAGCCGCTTTGCAAAAGTAAGAGGTGTCGGACGCCCCACATAATTTTTGAGAATCCCATTCAATTCTTCCTGAAAATCATCCTGGGGGACCAAGCTATGGAAAGCTTCTGTTAGCTCGCGGATCGGTTCAACAAGAGTTTCGGGAACGAACTTACCACCAAATTGTCCAAAATAGCCTTGTTCATTAGGTTGATTCATTTGTTTTCCCCTATCAAATCGAATAATTGATCTAGCTTTCGATGACATTTAATTCCCGGTGCTGACTCGACGCTTGAAGACAGGTCGAAAGCGAAAGGTGCTACCGACCTTTGTGCTTGCAGAATATTTTGCGCGCTGATGCCCCCAGCCAGAATTATAAGGGGGTGATGAACTTTCATCTGCCGAGCCAAATCCCAATCGGCAACCAAGCCTGTCCCCCCTCTTTGGTTTTCTGAGCGAGAATCCACTAAAAGATATTTCGTTACATCACTTAACAAACGACCTCGCTGTAAATCTTCTGGACCCTGTAAATGGCAAGCAACAGTATCGGGGGCGATGGCTTTTATTTCATCTAGGCTTTCTTCTCCATGAAGCTGCACCAAATCTATCCCAACACGGTGTTTAATATTTTCGATAGCCTCTCTCGATTGATTAACAAAAACACCTACGATGGCGGGTGTATGGGCAAAACCCGCCTGTTTCATAATTTTGACAATCTCACTGGCAGCCTCTGGCTCAATATAACGCGGGCTTTCCTTAGCAAAAATAAAGCCGATGGCCCAAGCTCCTTTTGCAGCACATCTAATAGCATCTTCACTTCTGGTTATGCCACAGATCTTAACCTTTAACATGACTTCCCCAATAGTTTTGCTAGAGCCTTGCCTGGCATCTTGGTTGCCATCAAACTCGTCCCTACAAGAAACCCTTTTACGCCACAGTCAGAAAGTGTTTGCAAGTCATGATGGGTTTTGATGCCACTTTCACTTATAGTTATCCGGTGCTCTGGAACCTTAGGCAGAAGGGACTGGGTCGTTTTAAGATCAATAGAGAGATTGGTAAGGTCCCGGTTGTTAATACCAATAATGGCGTTCTCTAAGGGGAGAGCTTGTTGTAATTCCTTTTCGTTATGCACCTCTACCAAAACACTCAGTCCCAAGTCCAAGGCTTGTTGATAGAGTCTTTTCAGTTGTCGACCATCGAGCAAACCCACAATCAACAAGATACAATCGGCCCCATAATACAAAGCCTGGTATAATTGGTACTCATCGACAAAAAAATCTTTCATCAGAATTTTAGCCTGTGGATAAGCAGACCTAACTGCAGCAATAAAGTCTACATCGCCTTTAAAGTATTCTGGTTCCGTTAAAATGGAAATCGCTTGAGCATCATTTTCTAAATAGGCACTAACAACATCCAGAACCCCCAGTTCTGGGGCAATATCTCCCTGTGAAGGACTGGCTCTTTTATACTCAGCGATGATATTATAACCCTCACCACTAAAGGCTGAACTAAAATCCTGGGCTTGGTAAGCTTTCGCTAAGGCCTTCCTTCTAAAAGCCTCTAAAGGCTCTCGATGTTTCAACCCAGCAATACGCTTACTGGTTGCAAGTCCGATTTCATGGAGAATATTTTCCATTATCTAAACCTCCGTGCTGTTTCCAGGATTTGATAAGCTCGCCCACTATCTATAAGTTCTGCTGCTAGGACCAACCCCTCCTTCAGATCTTTAGCCTTTCCACTTACCTGCAGGGCAGCACCAGCATTTAACAGTACTATATCCCTTTTTTCTCCCTTGTCGTCTCCCTGCAAAATAGCTTCGATAATACTGGCATTACGCTTTTTATCTCCCCCTACCAGCGCAGCTGGCGAAGCTAGAGAGATACCGTATTCTTTAGGGTTAATTTGATACTCATGTACGACTCCATCCTTTAGGTGGGCCACTCTCGTAGTCGTGGTCGTCGTGATCTCGTCAAGTCCATCATCACCAGTGACCAACATCACTTCTTCCGCACCAAGTTTTTTTAGAACATGGGCAAAGGGTACAAGCATGCGAGGTTCGTAGACCCCCATCACTTGTCTTTTAGTGAAGGCCGGATTTACTAAAGGACCCAGCAGGTTAAATATAGTTCTGGCCTTAAGATTCCGACGAATTGACGCAACATGACCCATAGCCGGATGAAATTTTGGCGCAAACAGGAATGCAAATCCAAATTCTTCTATAGCTGCTGCCGCGCGAGCTGGTGAAAGATCAATGGGAACCCCTAACTCTTCCAGCACATCCGCGCTTCCGCACTGGCTGGAAACAGAACGGTTGCCATGTTTGCAAACTCCCATACCAGCCGCAGCAATGATGAATGCATTTGTCGTCGATATGTTGAAGGTATTAGCCCCATCGCCACCGGTGCCACAGGTATCAATAATGTCGGTCCTTTTCACGGGGAGAGGGGTGGCATGACTGCGTAAAGACTTCGCACATCCCACAATTTCGCCAATGGTTTCCCCTTTCGCCCTGAGCGCTCCTAAAAAAGCCCCTACTTCTTCAGAGGTAACATTCCCTCCCATCAAAGCATCCATCGCTTGGTGGGCTTCTTCTTCATTTAGGGAGATTCCAGAAAATAATTTGTTAAGATAAACTTTCATAGGTCACTCCTATAAGCTTTCAATAAAATTTTGCATCATCACTAGACCTGATACAGTCATATAGGATTCCGGATGGAATTGAATTCCCTCAATGGGATACTTCTTATGTTTAATACCCATAATCACACCATCTTCAGTTTCGGCTGTAATGCGTAGACAAGAAGGCAATGAATCCCTATCAACAATCAAAGAGTGATAGCGAGTCACCTGAACTGGATTGTCGAGGCTTTTATAGAGACCACGCTTTTTATGATAGACAGGTGATGTTTTACCATGCATGAGCTTTTTCGCCCTCACCACTTTCCCACCAAAAGCCTGAGCTATGGATTGATGCCCCAAGCATATCCCTAGAATAGGGTACTCTCCAGCAAATTTGGTGATGGCGTGAAGGCTAATCCCCGCATCATTGGGTGTGCCGGGTCCAGGTGAAATGACAATAGCTTCGGGATTCATGCGTGCAATCTTCTTAAGGCTAGTCTTATCATTGCGAACAACTTTAACCTTAGCACCCAACTCACACATATACTGGTAAACATTGAAGGTAAAAGAATCATAATTATCAATCAATAGAATCATGAGCTTCAGCTCCCACTTTCAATGCCATCGCGACTGCACTTCTTATGGCCTTGGATTTATTTAAAACTTCTTCATATTCTCTAGTGGGATTAGAATCCGCTACTATACCCGCACCAGCTTGAACATAGCCAATACCATCTTTTATGAAAAGAGATCTGATAGTAATGCACGAATTGATATTACCGGTAAAATCATGACACACTACGGCTCCTCCGTAAGAGCCTCTTGCCTCCGGTTCCAATTCAGAAATAATCTGCATGGCCCTAATTTTAGGTGCACCTGACAGGGTTCCCGCAGGAAAACAAGCTCCAAACGCCTGCCAAGAGCTGTGGTTACTCTTTAATTTCCCTTCCACAAGGCTGACAAGATGCATCACATGGGAGTATCGCTCTACCTTCATGAATTCCTTGACCACAACACTTCCCGGCTTTGCCACCCGGCCAATATCGTTGCGCCCTAAGTCGACCAGCATTAAATGTTCGGCTTTTTCCTTTACAGAAGATAGAAGATCTCCTTCCAATTTTTTATCATGTTTCCCATCTTTCCCACGGGGTCGTGTCCCAGCGATAGGACAGGTTTCCACCAAACCACTATTGGTCCTGATCAGCATTTCTGGGGAGGATCCCAGCAAAACCTCATCATTTCCAAACGATAAATAGAACTGATAGGGAGAAGGATTGATCATACGTAGAATACGATAAACAAGGAAAGGATCTTCCTTAAAGGGAAAATGAAACCTATCAGACAGAACACACTGAAAAATATCACCAGCGCGGATATGCTGCTTGATCTGCTTCACACCAGCGCAAAAGGCTTCTTCTCCCAGCATCGAGCGAGCTTCCATCGGTTTCACATGATTGATGTCCTGCAAGGATACATTTAAAATTTCGTCGTCAACACTTGTAAATACTCGATTTCGTAATACTTCGATCTCTGCAGCAGCTTGGGAATATCCCTCGTCAATATCCTGCTCACCATCGATATGGGTGATCAGATACAATCGATGCTTCAAGCGATCAAAAGCAACTATTTTACGAAAGAACATAAAATAGAGTTCATTTTCATTGGGCGCATTTGCAGGAATGGAAATATCCTCAAGATACTTGATAGCGTCATAGCTAACATATCCCACAGCTCCTCCGGTAAAAGGGGGCAGTCCGGCAATGGAAATCGACTGATATCGTTTTAAAAAAGTCTCAACTTTTTTAAAACTGGCTTTGTCTTCGATAATTTCAGAATGTTCAAATAAAGAAAATATTAACCTACCCGAATGGGATTTTAGGCTAGCAAATGGTTCTATGCCAAGAAAGGAGTAACGGCCAACTTCCTCGCCACCATCGGCACTTTCGAGAAGAAAGGATTGTCGGGAACCTGATTGTCTCAGTCGTAAAAAAGCGCTCACAGGCGTCAGCGTATCTGCGGGTAATTCCATCCCAACGGGAATTAAATTGAACCCTCGCCGAGCCATGAGCTTCACCTGCTCTAGGCTTGGAAAAATACTCACAATATCTCCACCAACCGGTTAAATCCAAATTAAGATCCTTTGGTTAAATCCATATAATAGTACCTATTATTAGGTTTCTCCCTACTTTAACTACCATTCTTACCAAGCAAAATCTATAAACATCTGAAAAGGCTATATTAGTGACTTACGGGCCCCATACTTCCTTGACTACCGATTTGGCACAAATCCAAGCTCCTGTCCATGCATTTTGAAAGTTGAAACCTCCTGTAATACCATCGATATCAAGGACTTCACCGGCAAGGTAAAGGCCGGGGATCTTCTTTGATTCCATAGTCTTAAAGTTTACTTCTTTTAAAGCTACCCCGCCTGCAGTTACAAACTCGACTTTAAATTCCCCTTTACCTGTAATCTCTAGCTCTGTCGCAGTAAGAACCCTTGCAATAAGTCTTAACGACTTACTCCCTCCTTGCTGCCAGGTCCGTCCCTCATTTCCTGATATTTCTACTATCCGCTGCCAGAATCTTTTAGGTAATGGAAAGGGGCTATCCCTTAGCATCAGACGTTGTTTAAAATGAGCTTTACTTTCTTGTAGCATTTGTAAGCAACGATTCTCATCCATAGCCAAAAAATTTAATTTCAGACGAGCATGGTAGTTCTGTTCCGCTAATTCCCGAGCAGCAAAGGCCGACAATTTCAACACTGCCGGACCGCTGAGGCCCCAGTGAGTAATAAGCAAAGGTCCTTGCTGCTTAAAACTTTTGCCTCCGACAAGGAGCTTCAGTTGGACATTGACAAAGGACAATCCAGGTAGATCATGAATGAGGGGATCAGAGATGCAAAATGTAAATAGGGAAGGTACAGGGGCTACAATTTTATGGCCCAGATGGGCCAGCAATTTATGGCCCAGGGGAGCGCTCCCCGTCGCCATAAGTAAATAGTCACATGTCGCTTCCCCCTGTTTCCCCAAATCGAGAATAAATTGCCGATCCCGTCGGCTAATGGATTTAACCATTGTGGACTTTTGTACCTTTACCTCCAAAAGGCGAGCTTGTTCCAAGAAACAATCGATTATAGTTTGTGAAGAGTTCGTTTCAGGAAACATACGGCCATCCGCTTCTGTCTTGAGATTGATTCCTCTATCACGGAACCACCGAACCGTATCTTGTGGCTGAAACTGAGAGAATGGCCCTAGTAGCTCCCGCCTCCCTCTGGGGTAATGGTTCACTAGATCGTACGGATCGAAGCAACTGTGGGTGACATTGCAGCGCCCACCACCGGATATCTTTACTTTAGTTAAAAGACGTGGGGTTGCTTCCAAAATAATGACTTCCAAATGGGAAGACAGCAACTTGGCATTGATAGCTGCAAAAAAACCAGCAGCCCCTCCCCCTACGACGATAAGTCTTTTCGATAGCGCCATAATAGCTTTAACTCCCCTTTCTGAATCAAAGCCATGATCGCCCGTTGACTCAGCTTTTGTGAACAAGATCCCGCTTGATCCCAGTAGATCTCCCGAGGGCGACTGATGGGACTAAAATTTTTTTCAATGTAAGCTAGAAATGTATCGATATTAAAAGGAGTTTGCATCGAGACTATCAATATAGGTACTTCACCAAAACGCGCATCGCGACGGGGCAGCACTTTATAGTTAGCAAGCCAGGAAAATTGCTGGAAACGAGATTCCATATCTGAGGGCGATATATTCTCTCCCCCACATTGAAAAACTAAGTCGCGACGCCCCTGAAATACATAGCCGTTCTCTAAAGGAAAAAAATAGTCTGGAGAGCGATAGGTGCCACAAGACAACTCAAAGCTTCCTTGGTCCATGTAACCAAGAAAACACCCCCAGCCGCTCACCACCAATTGTGACTGATCCAGACTTATCTGCCGCCAGGGCATTGCCACACCCACCCAATGGGGGTCAGCTAGCCGATAACCAGGCTTGGAGGCCAAAACCTGAGCCCCCGTTTCCGAGCTACCATAGCAAATCGAAAGATTCAAACCTCGACCAAAAGCTTGATCTAAAAGGTACGGAGAACAAGAAGCCCCTCCCACGAGAATTCCTTTACAGCGCTTGAGTCCTGGCAAGTTTTCGGGTGCCTCAAGGAGTTGTTGTAATTGTGCGGGAACTAATGAAACATAATCTATGGTTCTGGTTACCTCAGCTGAAAATATCATACGGGGATCACCCATCTGAATCACCCCCCCACTCCAGCCAGCGCGGAGCGCAATCATCAACCCCCCAATATGATGGAGCCCTAATGACAAAAGAGAAACATCCCCTGCTCGCATCCCATAATAAGCGATGGATGATGCTGCAGCTTGCCTTAAGGTATGAAAAGAATGAACCACTCCTTTAGGGTGTCCCGAACTCCCTGAAGTGAAAATCACTAACCAGGGACGATCGGAGCTTACTTCGTAGTTGCGATTGCAAGTCCATTCAGGAAGTTGATGAATATTCAAACTGCTAAGAAGATGGGAAGGTCGATCCAAGTTAGATAATAACCCTGCTTTCTCAGCACCAGAAAATTTAGGATTGATCGGTACTGCGACTTTATCGCTATAATAGCAAGCTATAATCGCAAGTAAACTGCTATAGTCATCTTCCAGCTTGATGACAATTGCTGGCGCTACGATTTTTGCTAGTAGACCACAAACTCGATTGACATCCCTACTAAAGTCGGATCTTGTGATGATGTTACCATCTTTGAATATAAAAGGATGTTGGTCATCGCTCCAATTGCCAATATTCATAGGACAATTCCATGATTCAAGCCTTTTAGGGGAGGCAGGGCGTCGCCCGTGGAATCTGTGAGCAAAGCAGCAAAAGGTCCAAACCCGTGGGTGTTTTGCAAGTTCCATAGCATGGCAAATCTCAAATAATTCTTTAGGGCTAGACTGCCATCAAAACATGATGACAGCACCACTTGATCAGCATGCACACGACCCTCCTGCAACCATCGGATGATTTTTGCAAAGTTTAATCTCTGAGGTTTCACGATAAGGCGATCTGTAGCCCTTAAGGAAACTGTTTCCTGATCCCAGACACTCTCGTCGTAAGCAATAGGAAACTCAGTGTTCCTTTCGTGCTTTGACGATGGTTCTTCCACATACTCTAAGCAATCAGGTGATAATAAAGCGATAAAGGCCTCAATATCCTGAAGAGATAGGGATTGATTGGTGTCCAGCCTGAGACGGCATGTCTCGGGCAGGGTTTGGACTAAGTTACGAAATGCCTCAAGTTCTTTAGACTTTGCACGTCGTCCTAACTTCACTTTAAAACAGCGATAACCCTTATCCAAAAAATCATGTAATTGCGCCTCCCAACCATCACAAAATACGACAAGGCCAGCCACCCTGAAGTTAAAAGCTTGCCCTTGGGGATAAAGGATTTGAAAATGACGATGTATGATGAGCTGCTCCACAACATTTGCTACAGATGGAAACAAATTTTCAGCACCAGGTAGGCCAAATCCGGCTAGAGTAAAATCGTAGCTCTTTGACGATACGAAACAAGCAATGGCATCACTCCATTGCTTGAGCTGCGCCCATGCTTCTGCAAAGGTTTCCTGATTGACTCCGGGGAACGGTCCCAATTCAGCTTCAAGCACTCCCTGCATTCCTGCCCCCTCTACGCGCGCTACCTCGCGCACTGAGATCGTAAAACCATTGTGAAAATATGGTTCCTTCAGGAGTAAACTCATAGATTTCAGTTGTAGTTGGGGCTTCATTATAGCAACACAAGTGAACTAAATAAAAAGCAATAAAATACTACAAAAATAGATGTTTTTTTGAGTGCTTCATTTAATCGTTGCCGTCGCCAGTTTAGCAGTGGCTTTAATCCCAAAAAGCTAACAAGCCAGAGAATAACGAACAAAATCGTACCTAAGATCAGCTTGTCACTTTTAACGGCAAAATCTAAAATACAGAATAGACTTAACAAGATGAAGAACCAAGGAAGTTGGTTACCTAACCAAAGGGGAGCCAGCACTGCTATGGTCTTTTTTTTCGTCAACCGATCTGTTTCACGATCCCGGAGATTATTGATCGCCATAACGGCAGCAGCTAAAAATCCTGGTCCCAAAGAGATAGCCATGTCTTCAAACTGCCAGCTGCGACTTTGTAAGTAGGCACTTCCCAGGATGGCAACAGGTCCAAAAAACAACAGGGCCGCAAACTCTCCGAGGGCGTAATGGGACAGTGGAAAAGGTCCCCCCGTATAAAGATATGCAAACAAGCAGGAAAATAAAGCTATGATAACAAGCTGAATTCCTCCATAACTTCCCAAGCCAACCCCAATCAGCAAAGCTGCAGCTAGCATGCTAGCATAGGCCCAGGTCGCAGCATTCTTTGACAGCAGACCGGATGCAACCACCCGCATAGGACCCACACGGTGCTCATTGTCCACACCTGATTCCGCATCTTTTACATCATTAATTAGGTTCGCAGCACTCTGCATTAGAATTACAACCAGTAAAGCTAATGCAAATGTTACAATGTTTAATTTCCTATCATTCCCCTGATAGCCCAAAGCCGTCCCTAAAAAGACGGGACTAACCCCCAACAAAAGAGTCGCTGGCCGCGACCCGATGATGATTGCTTTGATGATACGCTCACTCATTTATTTTTCCTTAAAGCTGTTTTAGTGTATCGTAAATCATCTGGTCCCTATCGACAGGAATCACTACTTCAAAAAATCTAGGGTGGTCCAAGGGTTGATTTAGTGCGAAAGTCCAAGATTTTTTATCAGTAATTTTGATGTAATCTAAGCCTGCTCCTTGACAAAAAGAAGAGAAGTCAAAGCTGTGAGGAGTTGCGATATAGGGATTCAGCAGTTTGGGAAATTCGCCGATGGGCAGTTTCGTAAATATCCCACCACCATTGTTATTTAAACAAAAGATCCGTACTGGCAGATCCAATTGCACCAATTGCAACAAAGAGTTTAAGTCATGGATCATCGAAACATCACCGAGAACAAGATCTACCCAGTCTCGCGTGCCTATAGCGACACCCATGGCAGTGGCTAATAAGCCCTCAATACCGCTGGCCCCTCGGTTTGCAAAAATCTGATGATGAGCACTATTGCATTGCTGAAAAACCCACGTATCAAATGCACGTATGGTACTAGAATTTCCCAGAAACAACTGGCTATGACCCGATTTTAATAGCTCTTTAGCCACCCAAGGCATTGATAATGGAGCTTCATTGATACAATCCTGAGCAGCTGCTTTAAACCGATGAAGCTCCCCTCGTTGCACTTCGGATCTTGCAGATTTAACCTTGACAGTATCGAGCCAAGTAAAATGATTGACAGCAATGTGAAGGGCGGGAGTCATTGCCGGATTTTGACCACGCACATCCTGGGAAAAGATCCGGTAGGACAATGATTCAATTCGGTTTTCAAAGTATAAGTCTAAATACTTACTGGTCACATGACTGCCAAGCTGCACCACTAAATCGGGCTTATAATGCTCCAGAAACTGACAACCAAATGGCAATTCTAAATCCACCAAACGATCCATCCTAAGGGCAAGAGAACTATTAATGTCAGCATAAACAGGCCAGTTCAATTTCTGGGAAAACTCGTAAATACTCCTTATATCCTGCCTGTTATGGAGGCGTCCGATGACCAATAAGCCACGGCGAGCCTGGGCGATATCCTTTTCCAGCCGAGATATCTCTTGCTCATGGGGGTTCAGGATCGAAGGTGATTGCTGGAGGATTTGAATAGGTCGTTCATCAAAAGCCTTTATTTTTTGATGCACTTCTTCAACTGGTTCTAGACGACCTCGCAGAGGGATATTAATATGCACTACCCCCCGGGGATAATTGTAACAGCTGCGATAGGCCACAGACATCAATGCGTCCAGTGCTTGAGGAGTTATGCTACCTTCGGGGGTTGGCAGTGACATATAATCTTTACCGTAGGAGCCAAAAAACGAGCTATGGTCTATAGCCTGATTAGCTCCTGTAAAGGTTAGCTCAACAGGCCGATCGCAACTCAATACTAGCATTGGTATTTGCTCAGTTGCAGCTTCTATAACAGCCGGTAGATAATTGGCAGCTGCTGTGCCAGAGGTGCAAACCAAGGCCGCAGCACAACCTGTTGCTTTAGCAAGCCCCAGGGCCATGTAGGCTCCTACTCGCTCATCCATGCAAGACACTAGCCGGGCTTGGGCACTATTTGTCAAAGCTGCAATTAAGGGGGCATCCCGATATCCAGGGGATACAAAAAAAGTCTGAACCCCACGACCTACCAAATTATCGACAAGGCGCTGGCACCAAGCAATATTAATATTAGGGCTGGCGGGGCTCATGATCTTCTATTCCAAGGGAAAATATATCCGAAAAATTCTTCATCTTGACTTCTGTTTCAGCCCATTCTGCTGCAGGGTCAGACTGTGATACAATGCCAGCACCCGCATAGATGCGAGCGCGCGCACCATTGATTAAAGCTGAGCGAATACCAATGGCAAAATCGCCGTTACTCCCGTCGGTAAAACCGACTGCACCAGTAAACAACCCCCGTGAAAATGGTTCTGAGGCATTGATATATTGAGCAGCAATGGCAGTGGGACAACCGCCGACTGCAGGTGTAGGGTGTAAAGCTCGCAACAAGTCGACCGGTGAGCAGCCTTCCTGAGTATTAGCCTGAAATTGCGACCGAATATGTTGAACATTTTTTAAGCGAAAGAGCTGTTCCTTTTCCGTTTGGATAACTTTTTCACAATAACGTTCTAAAGTATTCTTCACAAAGCTGGTCACAAAGCGGTGCTCTTCTAAATCCTTTAATGAAGTCCTTAATTCCTGAGCATCGGTAAAGTCTTGCGATGAGCCTTGCGAACGTTTCCGGGTTCCCGCCACAGCATCGACATAGACATGCTGATGATCCCAAGACAGAAGCCGTTCGGGAGAGCGTCCCACAAATGCTTTTCCTGAGGGTGACATAAACAAAAACAGATAGCTTCGCTCACAGATAGCGGCGAGCCGACTCATCAATAAACCTAAATCGATGTCATGCTCAAATGTCACTTCCTTCATGCGACTCAAAACTATTTTTTCAGCATTTTTATCCCTGATAGTTCCAATAATTTCCTGAATCAAACCCTGCCATTCCTGATAGGGGGGATAATTGTATTCCATCCTTACGAGGTTGTCAGCGCCCTTTCCTACTCCACTCAATGTAGCCGGTGTATAGTCGCGGTACAAAGTCATGAGTTTTGCTAAAATCGAGTCCTGATTATCTTCAGGTGCAGCTAGGACCCTTAAGGTCAGGACATTAGAGGTCTCACCTAGCTTCCACTCAACCTCCGGTAGCACCATGAATTCGTGGCTAAACTCCTGCCATTCTTCACCCAGGGACGTTGCAGGAAAAGCCAGTCCACCAAAGAATCTTTGTCCGGCAAACCCTTTTTGAGTCACTGCTTGACTGGACTTATAGCTAAAAAGGCTTCCCATCCCCACAATTACTTCATGGCAATCTTTAGAACGCCAAAAAAATTTCCAGCATTGCCTATTAAAATTAACCAAACCGAAAGGATTTAATGGCCCTTTCCATGGCAGCTCCACAGTTACGATGTTTCCGACATCTGACGCGACGGACTTCCACTTTTGGGTCTGAAGAAGGTGCCTTAGGTCTTGGGAAGGAGCAGCAGTTTTTACTTGTATGTAGCCGGATTCGGTCAATTTTTGTCACCCCAATAGAGATTGACAATGCCCATGGTTAGCTCCTCATATCGCGTTGTATCAAAGCCACATTCTTCAATAATATGAGTAAACCTTTCTCCATAGGGAAATTCTTCGATGGTCTCATTTAAGTATTTGTAAGCAACATCATTACCGGAAAAAGCTTTCCCTACTTTAGGGAGAATGTTTCGCAAATAAAATAAGTGTAAATTCCTGACTAGTTTTGAGGATGGTAAGGCAAACTCTAGAATAATTAGTCTCCCTCCCGGCTTCAGGACCCGATAGCACTCTGATATACATGCTTTAACATCAGGGATATTTCTAATACCGAAAGAAATGGTTACGGCATCATAGCTGCTATCAGCGAAAGGTAGGTGCTGCGCGTCGCCAACCCTGAGATCAATCTTCCCCTGGTATTTTTTCTTAGCAACTTTGATTAGCCCTTGTTCAATCATCCCTTGTGACATATCAATACCATCCACATGACTTACATGTGGTGAGCTCACAAGCTCCAGTGCCACGTCAGCAGTTCCTGTTGCAAGGTCTAGCACTTTCATTCTATTTCTTCGGGGTAGGGTTTCACGAATTAATTTCCGCCACTTACCGTGTAAGCCAAAAGAGAGAACGGAGTTAATAAAGTCATAACGACCAGCAATATCGTTAAACAGTTTAAAGGATTCATTTTTTGAATGGGATAATGCCATATTTAGACTTCCAATTGTCAAAGTTCACGTTTATATAAACCATTTGTTCCAGCCGGTTCAACTGAAAAGCACTTTTCGACTAGATACCATCGTTGATGGTAAGAGAAGCTTTGCATCTTTTGTACGTTTGAGGCAGTTTATATCCGAATTAGATCGGTGAAGGGGAACTTTGCCCCCATATCCTACATGGAATCTATAGCTACTTTTAGCTGTTTAAGAAACTGTAAACTTAGGAAGGTATCGTGAGTATCGCCGGAATCAACCATGCGTTATCGAGTGAAGTCAAGGCTAGCCTTGAAAACCTCCAATTTGATTTGCGCCAATGGGATCAAAATCCCAGAATCGGCGGACTGTTAAGCCAAACAGTGTTGTCCGGCGGAAAAAGGTTGCGCCCCCTACTAACGCTGCTTGTTGCTGACCTATTCGGGGTATCTCACCAAGAAATTAGCCCCTTTGCAAGGGTTGTGGAGCTAGTTCACGCAGCTACTTTGGCACATGATGATGTGATCGATAATGCCACGCTACGTCGCGGTCACCCCTCGATCAATATGGCTGCCAGTAATAAAAAAGCTGTACTGGCTGGCGATTATCTGTTGGCCTACTCCTTACAGGAGGTGGCTCAGTACCAACGACCTCATTTAGTCACATGCCTCGCTGAGATTATTAGGGATCTCGCAGAGGGTGAATGGCTGCAAATGGAGAACAGCACTAAAGACATACTCCACGAGGAGGATGTTGAGCTAGTCGCCCTTAAAAAGACAGGGAGTGTTTTAAGGTGGTGCACCCAGGCAGCCCCTCTATATCAAGAACAATCTGCAAGCATCGTTGAAAAAGCTAGGGAATTTGGCGAGTCTTTAGGTGTGGCTTTTCAGATGACTGATGATATCCTAGATTTCAAAAGAAAAGATGGTGCTGAGTTTGCCGATATCAAAAATAGAGTCATCAATTCTGTCATATTCACAAATATATGTTTAAGTTATGGCACTAAAAGTATCAATACCCGTGCTATGGAAAAAATCGAAATCAACAAGGACTACCTGGAAACAGCTATAAACCAAGTCCGTTCAAGAGTCACAGACAAACTGGATCGATGTAAAAAGATATTACTGGAATTTATGGATCTCCCTGTAGCGTCTGCGCGTGCTAAAAAAAGAGAAGAAAGCTTTTTTGCATTAAGCTGCGTGATCGAATATCTAGTCAATAGGGTATGAAATATGCATCAACCCACGAACAATATTCCTGAGTTAGAAGAGCTGGCTCATCAGATTGGTGAGTTCATGGAATATTGGGGGTACAAAAAAGTCCACGGCCATATCTGGTGCCACCTTTTTTTATCCTCTCGCCCCCTTGATGCAGCAGATATTATGCACAGGCTCAACATATCCAAAGCATTGGTTAGCATTTCCCTCAAAGAGCTTTTACAGCATGGCGTCATCGAAGAAGCTGAAAAGAGCGAACGCGGCACCCGCACCTATCGCGCTAGAGAGGATATTACCCAACCAATATTGGAAACCCTTCGCAGACGCGAACAACGAATGATTACAAGAATTTTAGGGGCTCATACCATTCTTTCGCGCTTTGAAAATACAGAATTACAGCAGCTAGATATCGACCGCAGGAAGCTAGAATTCTTAGGGAATATGATCCGTTTTGTGGATATGAGTCTAGATAACATAGTCAAGAGGCGCTGGAGTGCCATCGCTGATTTTTTTAATCTAAAATCGCGAATTTTTCCAAAGCAAAATCCAGAAAATAACTTCGATAAGAGCAGCTCTCAGTAGGCAAATAATTATAGCTTATGACCCCTATAATAATAGATGCATCTTATTATTTCTGGGTTTCGGATTGGCTAAAGTTATAACATTCCTGGCTATTGCCGCAATGCTCCTTGGTTGCAACGAGCAGGCTCAAGATATTCACACTCTCGAGTGGAAACAGGAAGGGAACTTTTACAAAATCACTCCCTGGAATACACCTTTTTCTCAGGTAAAGAATCCGTACAACTGGAAGAGCTACCCTCCCGCAAATGATTTTATCCCTAGTACAAAACATCAAGCCCTTTGGCTGCAGCTAAGCTCGGATATATTTCAGCAGCCAGAAACGTATATGTTGCTCTTCGATTGTGACTACCTCACAGAACTTTATCAAGGAAATCAACTTGTTACCAAGTTTGCCGCATATTCTCCCCATGCTCCCGAGTTCTATCAGATTAAAACAAGTTTGCATTTTGCCCATTTACCTCTACAAGAACCAAAAGTATATCTTAAAATTTTGGATCATCCCGACCTATTCAACACTAATCGCTGCGAGAATATTTATTTCGGCTCGCTTCCCGCAATGATCACCCAACTCTTTTCCAAAGAAATGCCTGAATTCGTATTTGGCTGCATCGGCATCCTTCTCTCGTTTATTATTTTTGTCATTGTTGGTTTTTACCGCACTCCGTCCCTGCAGTATTTTGGAGTTTTTTGTCTTTTTTATGGCTTGTCTCACGCCCTGGGTCAAAAATTGGTTTGGTTTATATCTGGAACAAGTCGCATTTGGTGGGATTTATGGCTCATTACCATGATCGTCTTTCCTATAGGTTTTCTGCTCTTCTACCGTAATGTTTTAAAGATTGGCTCCAAAATTATTTTGACTTATGCTCTGATAAATGCAGTTTTTTTATTTATTGGCATCATATGCATTTTGTTTAACTTTGGTATAGCTCCTTTTGCAATTCTTGACATTCATTATTATTTACTTGCCTTTGAAATTCTGACTATGATGTGCTTCAGTATATACGGAAGTATTACTCTCAAAAACTACAATCGCATCATTGCCATCGCCACCATCCCTCTTTTTTTTCTATTTGGGAGTGATCTTCTCATTGTAATGGGGCTTATCAAATATCCCTACATTTCTTACATTGGTGTACTCATCATATTCTTAATTCTTGTTGCTCTCGTTGTTTCAAAGCATATGTCTCGCCTGAAAATGCTTGAGAATGAGCGATTTGAAAAACTAGAGATGAACAGGGTCAGGCTTGAGAGTGAAGTTGAAAAGAGAACCCTAGAACTTGCACAAAAAGCAAAGATCGTTCTTAAATCTAATAAGGAGCTTGAAGACAGCAATCTTCTTTTAAAAGCAACAAACCAGCAGCTGCAAAACGCTAATGTCCATACTACGCAAGTCTTGAATCGCATCTCGCAAATAGAACGACAAAATATTAAAAAGCTCAAGCAGCTCTTTAATCACCCCACCGTTGATCACAATTTAAAGGAGGCAGGATTAGTAGAAATTGCATCTTTAGAGGAAGATTTATTACCTATTACATCAACGTACTTATCAGCTAAGGCTATTGAAGATAAACGTGTCCTTCACCTATCAGATGATAGGAAGGATATTAACCTCACTAAGATTGCTCTAGGCGGTACCTATATTAAGTTAGACCAAACTCAAGATCCCCATGACTGCTTACGAAAACTCAGCCAAAAATCATATGACCTCCTGATTGTAACTCCCCTTTTTCTCGATATTGCTAAAATCTGTCATGATAATTTCCCACTAACAAAAATAATCCTCATGACAAACGATCAATTTGCATCCCAAATTGATAACCTCTTAGAACGAAAATATATTTCAAACTTGATCTTTAAGGATTATAAGGACCCTTCATTCAGCCTTAGAAACTTAGTTACAACCATCACTACCATCATTACTGAAGATTACTTCGGAATCAGTAAATACTTAGCATGGGGCGCTAGCATTCGCGAAATTCCGGTTACCGGGAGTGAAGCTAGGCAAGAAGTTATCCAACAGATGTCTGAGTTTCTCAAAGGTGCTGGAGTTCGGAGATCTTCAATTAACAAAGCAGTACTTATTTGCGACGAGATGCTTATGAATATCATTTATGACGCCCCCGTTGACGAAGTTGGAAATCCCAAGTATAACCATCTGCCACGCACTGAGGCTATTCACCTCAGTCCATCTGAACAAGGCTCTCTTAAGTTTGGTTTTGACGGTAGTTTAATTGCTATAGCAGGACAAGATCCCTTTGGAGTTTTAACACGGGAAACGATCCTTAAGTACGTTCAGTCCTGTTATAAAGGCCGCTATGGTGCTATCAATAAGGAATTGGGGAAAGGTGGAGGTGGCATGGGTATTTTCCAGATTTTATCATCTTCGGACCTGGTTATTGTAAATGTTAAAAAAGGGGTGAAAACAGAGTTTGTCAGCCTTATTAACGTCATATCACACTCAAAAACAGATCGCCATACCACTTCGTTTCAATTCTTTAAAGTTTAATCCAAACCACAAAATATCAGCTATCTTTCCTCAATATACTCAAAGTCAAAGTTATTTTACTGAGTACATCACCATGAGCATTTTTTACTTCGGTTTCCCAAACTTGGCTTTTGCGACCCGCATGGATATTCCTACAGTAAAAGTATGCTGTTTCTCCCAGTTTAGCTGACTTAAGATGAACAGCATGAATGCTCTGTCCCACGGCTTTAGCTCCATCACTTAGTGCTAAGTTACCAGCAAGGCTTCCTAAGGACTCGGCAAGCATGCAGCTGACTCCCCCGTGCAACAGCGAGAACGGTTGAACCACCTTTTCAGAAATCGGTAACTCAGCAAGCATTAACCGCTCTTGATCGATAATAGCAGTGATCTTTAGCCCACAGTGACGATCGATATTGGTAATAAAACGCTGGTTCAGCTGCTCTAAATCGAGGAGATTATAAAAAAACATAGGCATATTTCCTTACTGAGCAAGCGTGGATAAAAGATCTAATAGCCCCTCATCAAATTCATTGCGCTTTTCGAGGCAGTTTTCCAAAGGCACAATTTTGAACTTCCCTCCTTGAATGGCAGTCACAACGCGCTTTTCACCTCCCAGGAGGGCTTTTACTGCCATATTTCCCATTTTTGCACCAAGAAATCGATCACGTGGGGATGGGTTTCCTCCTCTTTGAATATGACCTAAAATGCAGAGCCTGGTTTCCAAACCATAAACTTCTTGCAGTTCCTTTTGGTAAGTATAGCCCAATCCCTGGGTTTCTCCTTCAGCCACAATAATGATAGAAGATTTTTTACCCCGCTCCACACTTCTCTTAATATTATCTGCAACTTGACTCAGTTGTACGGAACGATCCGGAAAAATCACCGATTCGGCACCGGTACAGATGGCTACTGTAATAGCAATAAGGCCGGATGATCGCCCCATGACTTCCACCATAAAAGTTCTTTCGTGAGATGTTGCAGTATCACGAATTTTATCGATGGCATCCACCGCAGTATGAAGAGCTGTATCAAAGCCGATGGAAAACTCGGTATCCTTAATGTCATTATCAATAGTCCCAGGAATACATACCACCGGAAAATCATGCTCGCTACTTAGGAGATGAGCCCCATTAAAGGAGCCATTGCCTCCGATCACCACCAGGCCACCAATACCCCTTTTACGTAAAATTTCCATAGCCATGCCACGGTATGCTTGCTCTCGAAATTCGCGACAGCGGCTGCTGTGGAGGATAGTTCCCCCTCTCTGTATAATATTACCTACCGACGCCAGGTCCATCAGCTTAAAGTCATCTCTAATGAGACCAGTAAATCCTTTATAAACCCCGTAGACATCCAAACCTTCCTGAATACCAGTACGCACTACAGATCGAATGGCGCTATTCATTCCAGGCCCATCTCCCCCTGAGCACAAGACCGCAATTGACTTCATTCTTTTCCTCACTCCTGTTGTTTTTTTATTTTGGCTTCTAAAGCACTCCAACGTTCATACAAAGCTTCTACCAGCTCTTGTGATTTCTGTAGCTCGATATATGCTTCATTTAGAAGTAAATTATTTGCCATGACCTCCGGGTTTTCCGTACTTTTCTGTGCCTCTTCCAGCGCCATTTCTGCCTCAAGAATTTTCTCTTCCATACTGTCATACTCCCTTTGTTCCATGTAGGAGAGCTTCACACTACGGAGTTTCTTCGGTTTTTCCTTGTCAGTATTGCTTTTTTTAGGCTTACTTTTTTCTACACCCCCACGCTGGTATTCGTTCTCCCACTGGCTGTAGTCGGCATACAACCTTGTGAGTCCAGAGGGAAGAAATCCGATGCAGATATCGGCTAAGCGAGACATCAGATAACGATCATGGGTAACGAGAACCACACAGCCAGGAAAGTCCAGTAAACTTTCTTCTAAAATTTCCAGAGTCTCAATATCCAAGTCATTGGTCGGCTCATCCAGGATCAAGATATCGGCATCCTGAAGCATCAATCTGGCTATCAGGACTCTGGCTTTTTCCCCCCCCGATAAATGGCTTATGGGCTGGGTCAGCTGCGCATTGGTAAATTGAAACTTCCGTGCCCAAGTGACGATATGAACAGGCTTACCGCGATAGATAACCGCATCTCCGCCCTGCTCGTTCAGGGCTTCCTGAAGGGTTAGGCTGGTATCTAGTGAGTCCCGATTCTGATCAAAATAGACAAGTCGTAAATTGGGAGCATGCTCTATGGTTCCATTATCTACTGGCTCCTTTTTTTGCAATGCCTTAAGTAGGGTAGATTTTCCCGACCCATTAGGACCAAGAACTCCTAATATCATTTGTGGTTTCAGGACGATATTCAGGTGGGAAAATAATTTTTTGCCATCATATGACTTGCTAATATCTTCGACAACAACCAAGCGTCGGGTCTTTCTACCGGAAGCCGAAAACTCCAAGGAAGTCTCAGATTTTTTTAGTTTTTGCCGCAAGTCGCTCAATTCCCCAATCAGTTTATGGGCTTCATCAGTACGCGACTTGGCCTTTGTCGCCCGTGCTTGGGGTCCCCGACGCAGCCATTCAACTTCCCGGCGTACTTTGTTAGATAAGGCCTCCTCCTGTCGCATTAAGCCAGCTATGTATTCTGACCTCCGCTTGTCGAAATCAGAGTATTTACAATCTTGAATAAATATCCCTCCGGGATATATAGGGCCCACTTCCGCAATCTTTCGCACGGTACGGTCAAGGAAATAACGATCGTGACTAATCATCACCCAAGTGAATGTGGGATTACTGAGTAAGGATTCTAACCAAAACACTCCATCCACATCCAAGTGGTTGGTGGGCTCGTCAAAGAAAATCAAATCCGGTTGGCCTAAAAGAGCAGCGGCAATACTCAGTCTTTTTTTCCATCCTCCCGACAATGTACCTATAGGAACATCAAGATTCTGAAATCCGACCTTAGTAAGGATAGATTCTACTTCTACAGCCGCCTCTTCGGCCACAATGTTCCTTTGTCCGGCTTTTTGGCTTAAATACGTGCGAGGCGAAAGCTGGCCTTCAACATCAGAATCCTGTTCTACAAAAGCTACCTTAAGCAGCTTTCGTTTGGCAACAGTGCCACAGTCCGGCTCTATGCGACCCGCTAAGATTTTTAATAGGGTTGATTTTCCAACGCCATTACGACCTATTATTCCAATACGATCACCTTCATGAATGCTGAAAGCCAAGCCAGCAAACAAAGGCGATTCATTGAATGTTTTTGAAATATCATTACAACTTAATAGCAGGGACATATTTACTCCTATAAACGGAGCCAAAATTATCATAAACAGACCCAAAGTACCAACCTGTGACTTAGTGAATACACCTGTCCTTTAAAAATCTCCGTCTATTATGGGGCAGCCAGTTAAATTTCTTTTTTATTTTAATGACTTAATCAATGGCGTGGAGCTTGCGTTCTGCAACCTGCGACAAGTCAGTTGCTACAAAATATAAGACCAAGAGAAAGGATCACCATGCAGAAGTTTACACATGCAAAATTATTGAGCACAATCGTTCTAGCACTATCATTGAGTACCGCAGGTTACGCAGAAATCAGCAGCAACGAGTATAGTATTAACAGCATCTCTCCTGCACAACGTTACAATAGGGAAACCGGTACTTCAGGGTTAGTTGGCTACCAAGCAACCACTTATAAATCCAAGGGCATATCATTAAAAATGAATACTGCGATCGTCAACTCCACCCTGGATGCTAGTGGTCACTATATCCTACCTTTCTCCGGTTTTGCTGGTATTGGGGTGGGTATCAACAACAGTTCAACAACAAGCAAATATAGTATCCAAGATCAAAGAAAAACAGAGAAGTTCGATTCTCGCACCATTACGGCAAGGCCATATTTTGGTCTAAACCTGAGCCCCCATGTTACTGTAGTTTATGAAGCTGCCATAGAACGCTTTGAAACTGAAAATGATGAAGCAGATAGCATCTACCATAAATTCGCCAGTTCCTACCATAATGACAACTTCGAAGTAGGGGCCATCTACAACCATCATCTACAATCAAAGCTCGTAACCGCACCACAAGTTCTAACCCTCCATGGCCAAGCCCAGGTCTATGAGCAATTCACTTTAGGGGCTCAATTATTTTTCAATCGCTACGATATGCTAGAAGGCTTTGATAAATCTGATAACAACCAAAGCCTGAAACTCACATCCGCATATGCTATGAATGACCAATGGCAACTAGAGGCTGCACTAGCAAGTATTGCTATGAATGATAGTGATTTTACAGGATATGAGACTCAGTTAGGAGCAAACTTCACCCTGAATGACAAGCTAGAGCTCGGCTCTACCATTTCTTACACCAGTTCATCTATCGATATTCTTAGCTCAGCTGATATCCTGAGCTTACAGCAAGAAGCCAGCGATGCTAGTCTCGAAGGGGAGCAGTTTGCAATCGCCTTCCATGCTAACTATGTCTTCTAGGGCCTGGCAAAGCCCTGTTAGGGCTTTGCAATCCAGCTCCAGTTCCGGCCGGCTGCCGGCCCATCTCTACGGTAACTATGCCAAACCCCTGGTTGTTCCTTAGTGCAGGTGCGCATACAAAAAATATTTTCAGGGGGGACATTCTGCTGCAAAGCGAAGAAAACAGCCCCTAGTGCCAGATCAATATGCCAGCGATCTCCGACCCCCGGTGACACTAGCCAGGGTATAGTAGAATGATCAAGGGGTGCACCCATGAGAGCATCCATCACTTCAGGACCTACCTCAAACCCCCCTAGAGAAAGGCAAGGACCTACACCTACCATGACATTATTTTTATCCTTAAACCAGTCGAGGGCACGATCGATGATCCCAGCAAATAGACCTCTCCAACCTGCATGAACAGCCATTACCTGCTCTGGACTGTAGATGAGCATCGGTACACAATCCGCAGTCATCACGGCTATCTTTAGTTGACTTGCTTTAGTAACAATACTATCCCCTTGTGGACGACTTGAGGAGTAGGGAGCCGCTGATTCATCGGCTTCTAGCACCCGATGGCTGTGAATTTGCTGGAGATAATAAAATTCTCTCGTGACATTGCTATTTTGACCAATAAACCCGTGGGGAATCCCCCGGCTCGTCCAGAAAGGTATTGAGTTACCTCCTGGTATGAAGTGGACTCTATTGAGAGATTCTACAGCAGTTCCACACCTTATCAAAGAGACTTACTCCCAGAACCGGCTGTTTGAGAACTTGCTGCTTTCTTGTTTTTTTTGCCCTTTTTGGCTGTTTTTGCAGCAAGATGGGAAGCCAATAAAACAAACTCCTTGCTGAGTTTATGGTTTTTTTTAAAAAACGGTAATGGTACCCCTACACTATGACTTTCCCGCATCACAACAGATGCAGAGAGATAAGGTTTCAGAACCGGCAGCTCTGCACTGATTAAATCTTGTATCAGCTCCTGAGGAATCCTTGCTGTAGATTGAAAATTATTGATAATGATACCTTCCACCTTCAGTTGCGGTCTGTGATCGACAACGACCTCTTGTACCGCCTCCATGACCTGCTCGATCGCATCGGCACTAAAAGCATCACAATCAAATGGAATGAGAACCGTGTCTACGGCCATAAGTGCTGACATACTATAAAAATTTAGTGCTGGAGGGGTATCAAAAAGAACCTCATCGAATCCCAGTTTTTCCGCTGCCACATGGATGGCTTCGGACAACTTAAATACCTTGTAGCGACCTTCAAGTTTCGGCTGCAGCTCTTTCAGTGCTATATCAGAGGGAATCACGTATAGATTGGGATAATCAGTAGGATAAATTGTATTCTGAAGGGAGTCCTGAAATAAGCGAAAGCTGAGGGTAGAAGCAAAAAAATCCGCGATGGTAGCTTCCACCTGATCCAGCTTTTCCCCTAATAAGTAACTGGAGCAATTGGCTTGGGCGTCTAAGTCTACAACTAATGTCTTCCGTCCCATGCTAGCAAAAGCAGCAGCGAGGTTACAGGTTATCGAAGTTTTGCCTACACCACCTTTTTGGTTGAATACAACCCGCTTCATAGCTGCTCTCCTCAAAACAATCCATTTTTGTATGTGACTTGATTTTATACAGTATATTAGTAAAAACAGCTAGCGCTCAATGGCCTGAGCTTAAGTATTCGACGAAATGGCATTCACCAAACCAAACAATGCTGTAGCATAGGAGCCAAGCCCGAATCCGTAAACGACGCCCAGGGCGTGCTGTGCCGTGTAGGATGTTTTTCGAACAGATTCGCGACGGCACAAGTTGGAAATATGCAGTTCCACAAACTTTAACTCTAAACCGGCAACCCGGTCTGCTAAAGCTAGAGAAGTGTGGGTCCAGGCTCCCGGGTTCAAAATAGCACCATCCCAATCTTTGGAAAGCTCTTTCAAGTACTGAGCTTCGTCGTTAGATTGGAAAAAACTGAGATCCAACTTAATGCCAAAAGCACTGGCAATGTTATCTTTTTGCCTGTCCAAACCTGCTTCCAAATCCTTTAAGGTTTGAAACCCGTATATTTCTGGTTGCCGTTTTCCTAATAGATCTAAATTTACCCCATTGGCAATTAATATCTTCAGAACCCTACTTTGATTCATATCCATCCAATCTTATCAGCATAGTGTTTAAGAAACCAATTTTACTTTCTATCTCCTGCACCTTATCAAGGCGATCGATCAGCTCAGGATCGAAAGTTTTTTCCCGTTGCTTCTGTTCTTCTCTTAGACTCGTTAATTCCTCAACCTGTTTTTTGTATAAGTCATTGTTGGGTGCCATATAAAGTAGTTTTTGGTAAATATCGAGGGCTTTTTGATAGCGCGCTTGCTTGCGATATATTTGAGCCAATGTTGCTGGGTCTAAACTGTGATGATCTTCCTCAGGTAGGTCTGCCTCCGGCGCCTGACTAAATAATTCATGGATAGGAGCTACATAAAAGCCATCAATCAATCTTTCTATGAGCACCGGATCGTGGCTATGGCTGCTTTCAGCTAGCTCCGAACCTTTGACTGGTTTTGCATGGAATGGCTCGCTACTAGAGAGTTCCTCCCCAGCGGAGTGCTCCAAAGAACTAATATCAAATCCTTCCGCTTTTGCAACTTGGATAAAGCCTAAGCGGACATTTGCAAAGGATTTGATCTCTAACTCTTCAGTTAATCTGAGGATGGGTCCTTCTAGCTGGCCATATGAACGCATTTGTTCTTGAATAGCATGAAGCTTGCTCTCGTATCCTAAGAGCAAAGCGAGGCGGAATCTTAGAATTTGTGCCGTTTTATTATCGCGCAGATCTAAAGGAGCTTGCTGAAGAACTTGCCAAGCCTCCCCGAAGATAGAACGTTCAAACAGTTTTTGTGCTAAAACCACGCGCGCTGCACTATAGCCAGGATGCAGTTGCACCCCCAAAATCAGCAATTGCAAGGCTTCATCTTCATGGGAGTGTTTCGTCAAGATATCTACTATAGGTAAAAACCCTCTACCATTAGGGTTTTTCCGAAATGCTTCGACAGCCTCACGGTCTAGGGGCGAGACAGAAAGACCATCTAGCGTCTGCAGCAGTTGGTCAAGCATCAAAACACTTCCTGGGTCTGAATCGCTACTGATGCATCGTCAGAAAATAGAGCCCCCGAATGTATT
This sequence comes from Pseudobacteriovorax sp., assembly GCA_050293845.1. Taxonomy (GTDB): domain Bacteria; phylum Bdellovibrionota_B; class Oligoflexia; order Oligoflexales; family Oligoflexaceae; genus DT-89. Next base: position 28,954 of record JBNKNM010000018.1, read on the forward strand.
TTCATATTCACATTAGACACTTCTCCGGGAGGAGGGCAAACAGCAAACACTTCCATAATAGTGACACCACAGGTATCGGAACACCAATTATCCTTAGGCGTGATAATACCCTTATATCTTGCGGGAGTATATGTGGAGCCATCGATAACAACATTGGGATTATGTTCCGCTAGACCTGACATGAGACCATTGACTATAGGTTCAACGCTAACGTTTGGAATAGGTGTACTTCTTTCGATACCATCGTTATCAAAGCGGTCCACAATACTAAAATAAAATGTAAGGGGGTCATTCAGCGGTGCATTAGCGGCCGCTGCAGCACAGGTGATACCTGAGGACTGTGCCATAATTTCAATACTACCTTCGATCGGCCCCACAATCGCATTGCTACAGTTCAAAGAACACAGACCCGCGTCTTCGGGCTTTTCAGCGCAAGCTTGTAAAGTAATAATCGATATCAAAAAGGGTAAAATATTTGTTTTCATAGATTTCTCTCTTCTGAAAAGTCATCTTGTATTTCCGAGGTTTGTGACTCCTTAGATGATTTTTTTGAACCGGAAACTATCGTCGGTGTCACCATGATTAAAAGTTCCGTTTGACTCTCTTCAACCTGTGTTGAGCGGAATAGAGCACCGATGATAGGAAGCTTAGATAGGTAAGGAATACCGATAATGGTTTCCGTGCGACTCGTATCATAAATACCGCCAATAACACCAGTATCACCACTATCTCTCACCATTTGGGTTGTCAATTCTCGGGTGTTTTTATCAGCAAGAACCTCTCCGGTAGGAGCCCCTGGAGTGTCGCTCTTGATCTTCAAACTCATAATAACTGAGCCATCAGCAGTAACTTGAGGTTTCACTTCTAAAGATAAATTGAACTGGACTTCGGACAATCCTTGAGCCTGATCTCCCCCACCTCCAGCGCCAGCGTTTGGATCAGTGGGGTTTAATACACTTCCCGCGGCAGGACGAAAGAACTTAGAATTTCCAGCAAGAATAGTCGCTTCTTGACCATCTAAAACCAAAACGCGGTTGGACTGGAGCACATTTGTAGTGCCTCTCCTCTCTTCCATGCGCAGCAATAGATCGAGATCTATGAAACGATTAATACTGCCAAATTTAAACTGTGCATTTCCCACTGCAGGTGCGGATCGAATTCCTGGATCTACAGAAAAGCTAGAGACGACACTATTCGGAAAATTTAAAGAGCCAAAACCCAACCCGCGACCTGGGTCGAAATTCAGCAAGGATTGATTCAACCAAGAAACACCAAAAAGTTCACTATTTGTCTTTTGCACTTCCACAATGCGCGATGCGATTTCAACTTGAGGCGTTTTTAAATCTAAGCGTTCAATGATATTACGCGATTTTGCTAAAACAAAATCAGGAGCCTCCATCACAATAGAGTTTGTCCTTTCATCAGCACTTATTTGAATACGAGGATCAACTTGCTTATTGCGTACTAAAAGAGTGTTCAGCCGACTCATAATATCTTGAGCCTTTGCATTGTTGAGTCTAAAGACTAAAATCTTAGTGGGAGCGCGTCTGGTTTCAAACTGTTGCGCCTTTTCTAAAGATTGTAAATAAGCAGTCAAGCGTTCCACGGCATCAACTCGAACGATACTATCCCCTACACGTACCATACCTAATGAGTGAGTTTCCAGTATAGCTCGCAAGGCTTCGTCCCAAGGAACTCCTTGAAAATGAATGGAAATGGTCAAATCTCCGACTTCTTTAGGAAAAATAAAGTTATTTCCGGTTTCCTCGGAAAAACTTTTAAACACGATACTCAGAGGGGCATCTGTAAACTCCATATAAATCAGTTTTTCATCACCCCCCGTTTTACTAGAAGACTCCATGGCAGCTTCTAATCCAGCCTTACCTGGTCCCACTGATTCGACTTGCTCAACGACCTCAACAAATTCCTGAGACTGTTCACCCAATAGCTCGCTATCACTTGCAGATTCGGGAATAGGAAGAAAATTGCTCTTTTGACTGTTTCCCAAAGTAAAGTTTTCGATGTTAGTATTATCAATTTTATTGATTCGATTTACATTATCAGTAGTTTCATCCAGGAACTGATTATTCTCACTGTTCTGGATTATTTCGTTGTTAAAATTTTGATTCTCGTTGTTAAAATTTTGATTCTCGTTGTTAAAATTTTTATTTTCACCTTGGTCAAATTGCTGATCCCGAATTTCATTTTGTTCAAACTCATCTCCCCCATTATCTTGACCAACCGCAAATAATGCTATTCGTGACAACACTACAAAATTATCTTGTAAGGTGTTGTGGCTAGCTGAGTTATTAAAACTATCAGGCAATCCTTGATCGTCGATATTTTGCTCAGGAGTCATCACATTGTCTATTTCGTCGCCCACAGGCAGCAGGTCTTCTGAACTATTTTGCCCTGTATTTTTAGGAAGTTCCGATTCTGCATCCAGAATCAGTCCCAATGGGGTATCAGCTAGGCGTTCTCCTCTGATAGCTTGGATATTTTTCCTGTTCAGATTGCCAAAATAGTAGTCAGGAATCGGAAAACTGAGCCTTATATTGCTATTCTCACTATAAAACTTAGGCTTAACAGCATCCCGGAGTGTTATCACAATATCAACGATACCACGATCAGATATTAGGCGAGGACGGATATAGGCTATAGGGGAGAGGAATTCACTGGAATCAATATCATACTTAAGCTTCCTACGTAGATCCGTTTGAAAAAATCGAATCACTAGTTCTGGCTGCGAGGATTGGTTTTTTTCCTGAAAAACTTCAAATTCTGGAGTACCACTTGTCAGTAATTCAATCTGAACTTGTTTTTTATCTGAGCTATATTCATGACCAATCCATGTAAGAGTATGGAGGGTTGGTACGATTTCTTTTACAGGCTCCATAGCTGGCTGTCGAGTGAGAGGTGGTGGAACGGGTTCTTCTGTCATTTGTTGTGGCAAAGTGTTGATGGGTTCCTGAACTTGTGCCGGTATCTGCGTATTGGGGACTTGGCTCGGTATCTGGGTATCAAATGCCAATGGATTTTGTGATTCTGGTTCTTGCTGGTTTAAATCACCTAAAAAATCTTCCTGATTTTGTGAGTTGACTGGTTTATCCACCGGGGCGTTAGCAGGACTATTACCAAATATCAGATCTTCTCCTTCTTCTCCCAGATTATCTGTATTTCCCTGTATTTGAGCATCTGATTCTTGGGTCAGAAAATTATTTTTAGATTCATCTTCTAAACCGAAGAGCATTTCATCTTCACTGGTATCTAATTTTTCTTCATTTTCAAAATTAGCAATATCTTCTTCTGCAATCATTTGCTCTTGATTATCAATTTCCATATCTTCTTGCATAGGAGCTTCATTCAATTCATCGACATTGTCATCAAAATTTGTTTGTTGATTGGAGTTTTCCTCTTCTTGTTGGTTTGTATTTTCTTGCTGAGTATTGACTTGTTGATTACCTTCCTGTTGAGAATCAGTGGCACAACCAATTACTAAGAGAAGAACTATTATCCATTTCGTCATCTTCATTTTTGCTTCTCCTTGGTATTCATTCTCGATTATTTCTTATTTTTAATCAGCTTTTGATTCAGTGCTTCATCTGATCCGGATACCTGCTTGGTATTTTTTTTTGGTGAAGCGTTCGTGGTGGGGGTAGTTTGTTTAATATCGAGTCGCTTATTTTTTATTCTTTCAAATGTAGGGGATCTACCTGGGGTCAGTTTTATAGTACCTAGCTGCTGAGGCCTCCGTTCTCCTATGGGAATCTCTATATCTGTAAATGTTCTTGATCCATCCGTTCGCAACTTGTATTGTCGTACTAATATTCTGTCTCTTCTAATATCTAAAACTTTTCCTGCCGATATTGGATCTTCATTTTTTACTATCACGCCCTCCTTCTTAGGAGTCATAATCACCGCACGGGCCTCACCATTAGGAAGCACCCACACCCCTTTCACCGCAAGCTGGTCCAAAGGAAATGCTTGTAAAGGACTTATCATAGGAATCTCTGAACCGACACCAAGAGGTCCCCCCACAGCAGTTGTATTATTCGATGAACTCTTTAGAGATGGTTTTGCAAAAGGGTCTTCTTTGCCGAAGGAGGCATACCTATACTCGCTATCTGGTTCGACTATTTCTTCGACTTTCAATTCTTGAGTCTGAGATGCTGGCTTCTTCACTTCATCTAAATTAACGGTCTCAGATTCTAAGTCAATATTACTAAGATCTAATACATCAACTTTATTCTGTCCCATACACAGTATAGAAATATTCAGCAATATTAGACTTACATAAAATTTCATCATTGTCCCTTGAAAAGTATGAGTTGAGAACGACTCGTTACAAAGGGTTCCTCCTTATCATTTTCATCTTTTCTTTGAAGCTCTACAGAACGCAAATGAGTTAAATTAGTTAGATGAACTAAATTATCGTAAAATTGCATGATCTGCTTGAATCGTCCTTTCAGTTCTAAAGCTATGGGTACTTCCTGATAATCTATATCATTTTTTGGTGATACTTCTTTACCCAATGTCAGTTTAATTATTTGCACATCATACCTAACTTCCAAGCTGCCTAAAATGGATAAAATGCGATCGATTTCCAGCTCATCAGGAAGGAAATTTTTTGCCCTTTTTAACTCTTCTTCTATCAAACTAAGTTTATTCAATAGTTCAGGCAATCGAGCTACTTTATCCCTTGCTTTTCGAAGCTTAGATTCTTCTATATTCTCTTGCTGAGATATGTTTTCTAAATCAATAGCGATACGATCGCCTTCTTCCATCCAGACATATAAGCTCGGCAAAATAGCAATGGCAATCACAATCAAAAGACGCGTTTTGGTTGTTGAACTCTTATAGCGATCGACTAAATCGTCGAGTTCCATATATTACCTCACCATTCTCTTCTCAGGTTCGTCTAGGTTCTTCCCTAACTTAGGAGCTAAGATACTCTCCGGAGTACGTTCCTTGAACGTTAAAATTAATCTGAAATCGCTGATATTAGTACCATCATCTCCTTGACGCGCTAGAGTAGACATTTCAGCAAAGGATATCGATACGTCATCAAAATACACCTGAGTTCTAACGTCTCGGGTGTCTAATGCTTGATTTTGGGTGGCTTTGAGTGCTGTCATAAATTCAGCTATAATAATTTTATTAAATGCAGACCCTTCAACACTCATCTGAATATCTTCTGACGCATCACTACTGGGGTCAATATTTTGATTTTCATTATTGGCAGGACTAGGTGCAGGTTCTACAAAAGCTACTCTGGTAAACCAAAGTCCTTTAGGCTTTAAATTTTGTAGATTTTCGATGAGAATTACAGGAAGATATCGTAGTAATTTCGAATCAGTGATCCGTAACAGTGAATTTTTTTTAGATTCCAATTTTGATATTTTTTCGCTCAATTCGTCATACTGTAACACCTCGCCTCTAATTTGTCTCTGAACAGCTTGATGTTCGGCGATTTTCTGTTGCAGCAGCTCTATTTTAAGCTCTTGACTTCCTAAATACATTTGGACAGAAGCAAAACTTATTGTAATAAAAAGCAGCAGAAGACCCAAGTCAGGAAGATACCAACGAGCGTTTTCCAGCTCTTCTAAGGGAGTTAAATTGATATTGATTAGTGTCGTCTGCTTTCCCATAGATTTTAATCTCCTAGCTTTCTAAGAGCGAGCCCGGCAGCTACAGAATAGATGGTCCCATGACTCATAATATACTCTAAATCTATCCCAACAGGTGATGTGTCAATTTGTTGAAACGGATTTATAATTTGTACGGGAGCCTTTAGGGTTGAAGACAAGGAGCCCGCAAGATCCAAACTGACACTTGCACCTCCACCGATAAACACGTACTTTATTTCAGATAAGTCCGGTATATTTTCATGCTGGATAAAGAATTGTGTTGTTTGCTCGATTTCGCTATTAATTTGCTCATTGATCACTGCCACAGATGGTCTGATTTTTTCCGCAATAACCTGATCCCCTCCAGATGCAGAAATCTTTAAGCTCTCTGCATTCTCTAAATCAATATTCAAGTCTTCTGCGATTTTACGGGTTATGGCATTGCCACCAATAAAGAATTCACGGCTATAAAGGTATTCCCCTTCATAGGTCAATACAACCTGTGTGGAACTCGCACCAATATTTGCAAGGACCACTAAGGCCTTTGGAATAGGATAGTTTTGGCCAAAAAGATTCACGAGACAAAATGTGTCCGTATCTATAACACCAACCCTTGATCCCAATTTATGCACCAAATCTATATACTGCTCGATGATATCGATCTTTCCTGCCACTATCAGGAATGCTTTCTCCTCCTCATTCAGAAATGCCGAAGGCATCTCTTGAAATCGAAAGTACATATCGCTCATATCATGGTGAAACTGTTGCTTGGCTTCTTCAAAGACTTGTTCCCCCAAATCCATTTCTTCATCGGGAGTCAGTATCATTCTTTTTAAAATGACACCAACCCCTGAGATGGAAAGGGCCACACGACGCCCTTTGGTTTTTATGTTCAATGATTTAAACAGCTTTTTGACTGCCTTCAGAACTTTGTCAGGATCTTTAAGGTCACCGTTGATAACAGCACCCTGCGGTAACACTTCGAGGCCGAGACATCGCAATTTCCGCTTGTTTCCCATACCATGGATTTCGATAAGCTTCGCGGATGAGCTACCAATATCTAAAGCTATAAGTGGCCGGCTTAGAATCATATCTGTTTCTCAAATCATATGTTTTCTATTAAGAACGGTGCACGAATTTATGAAGCCCGGATGTGAAAAATGGCCCCTACTCTGCGTGGCTTCAGCAAAAAAACCGTCCTCAGTAACGGGGGTGAACTGTTGCATATATTTTACTTAGCACCTTGACGAGGTACTCTCTTCGCATCCGTTAGCACTATGCTATTAAGGCATTCTGAGAAATTTCCAAACTGAATTTTTCAGATCCCGGATGGAGGACTCCCTTACTATTTTCCCATTCAACTTTGACAGTGTCAATTAGCAATGAATGTCAAATATTTGATATACAGAAAAACAGGATAATAAAATGAAATTATTGCTGAATAGAAGCTATTTTCTACAATTCAGTATGGTTTTATGGGTTGCCAGCTATAGTTTCGCTAAAGTATAGATTTGCATGACTGGAATGCGTTGCAAATTAAACAAGGACAGATTTTTATGTTTTGTCACTCGATCTTGGAAACAATAGGTAATACTCCACTGGTGGAACTGCACCGCGTCGGCTCTCACCTTAATTGTAATCTCTATGCAAAATGCGAGTTCTTTAACCCTGGAGGCTCCATAAAGGATCGGATCGCTTACCAGATGGTTGTTGATGCCGAGAAATCGGGCCGTATCAAAAAGGGAGATACCTTGATTGAGCCCACAAGTGGCAACACTGGCATAGGTCTTGCCCTAGCTGGAGCCGTGAAGGGTTATCGTGTGATTATCACGATGCCGGAAAAGATGAGTCGTGAAAAACAAGTGGTCTTAGAGGCTTTAGGGGCAGAAATTATCAGAACACCGACTGAAGCTGCATGGGACGCCCCAGAAAGCCATATCGGGGTTGCTAGTAGATTGCAAAAAGAACTCCCTAATGCTCATATTTTAGATCAATATGCTAATCCCTCCAACCCAGCAGCTCACTACGAACACACAGCTAACGAGATTCTAAAAGACTTGGATAATAAAGTTGACATGGTCGTCATGGGAGCGGGAACCGGTGGTACCATCAGCGGTGTAGCCAAGCGGATCAAAGAAGTTTGCCCCGACGCTATTATAGTCGGAGCTGACCCCGAGGGCTCTATTTTAGCAGGTGGCCATGAAGTCGGTACCTATAAAGTAGAAGGAATCGGCTATGATTTTATTCCCGATGTATTAGATCGCCAACTTGTTGATAGATGGGTAAAGTCTAAGGATCGCCAGTCTTTTCAACTGGCACGACGCTTGATTAAAGAAGAGGGACTTCTCTGTGGGGGATCTAGCGGTTCAGCCCTCTATGCAGCGCTCCGCGAAGCTGAAGGTTTAAAAGCTCACCAAAACTGTGTTGTTATTTTACCCGATGGTGTCCGTAACTACATGACTAAATTCGTAGATGATCGCTGGATGCGTGAAAATAATTTCACAGGACCCGAGGATGTGGAGGGTCATGTTAAAGATATTCTCGAACACAAAACATCCCGCATTCTCTTTACTATCGATATTAATGAAAAACCCAGTAATGCCATTGCACTTATGAAAGATAAGGGGATTTCACAGCTACCAGTTCTGGCTGAAGACAGGCTAGTCGGTATCCTTACAGAAGACCTTATCTTACAATATTTAAGCTCTTCAGAGACCTCCCCTAAAACAATTGAAACTATGATGGAACGATCCGTTCCCACCGTGGAACTTGATACTCCGATAAAGTCTTTGCAAAATGCTATCATTAGCAATAGCTTGGCAATTGTTATCGATAAAAACAAGAAACCTTACCATATTTTAACTAAAATCGATTTGGTAGAATGGATGTCGACACGAAAATAAGAAGGAGCTGATTTTTTAGAGGCTCCTTGCTGGGAGGCTTCTATGAATGAGTACTACACGCTCTCTCCTGAACTAATCGAAAAATTCCGTGATCCCCAATGGGGCGCGGAGCAATTACAGAAAATTGTTTTATTCAAGAGCTTTGATAAAAACATTCTGCGTGATATCTATAAATTGGGAGCCGTCGAACCCATTCGTAAAGCCTCTCATGCAGTTATTGAAGGCGAACCATCACGGGGCATATACCTTATTCTTCACGGTACCCTATCTGTCTTTAAAAACGACCCTATCACGGGGCACTCCCATCGATTAGCTTCTTTAGAGGCAGGAAACAGTTTTGGTGAACTGAGCTTATTTGACCAAGCACCTCGATCAGCAACTGTAGTCGCTGACATTTTTTCCTATGTTTTTCACTTAGAAGCAAGTAAGTTCGAACGTTTTTTAGAGGATGCCGGTGATCATCTTTCTGTTCTATTCTATAAAACCTGTGCCATTTCCATGAGTGAGAGGTTTCGCAGCTTAAATGCTGACTACATCACTTCACAGCAATTACTCTGGAAATATGCCCTAAGAAAAGAGGAAACTTCTCCGGAAGCCGAAAGTAGCTAAGCAGCAAAAGATCCGGAGGAGGAATCTGTTAAAATAGTTGCTTCGTCACCATCTTTCATGCCTTGGGGTGGGGTAAATATCATATCATTGATCTCCAAGAGGCTAATGACTCCGTTATTAGCTAGATTACGGATGCGACCTATCACTTTCATTTCTGCAAGCCGATAGTTTGCCTCTTCAACGGTTCCTATAGATTCTAAGTCCTCTAACCAAGAATCTGCTAGCTCTTCAGGAGCTTTTTTGATCAATAAGTCACGGACGTTTTCCGGACAACCTGATAAGAACATGAGTAGAGATTCCCTCTGCATCCCTAAAATCACCTCGAGCAAATGACCATCTTTAAGATATGGTAAAATTTCCACTGTCACCAGTTTCATTTTTAAGCTTCGCGCGGTATCTGGATTATTTTCTACTAATGTAAACATTAACCTTTTCTGCTCCTGTAAGCTCGCTTTTTCTAATAGATCTAGTAAGATATCACTGCTTCTTAGATTTTCTGTATCGAACTCTGGCCGTGACTTGACTTTCTTATGCAGCGCTTGCGCCACGTTCACTAAGTAATCTTTGGGAATAGCATCTGCCGATGATAGCTCGGCTAATAGTTTTACTTTTGTATCCCCATGATACATTTCGAATACTGACGCCCGTTTCTTACGTCCCAGCTGTGTAAGTACAATGCTTTGAACCTGCATTTTTTCTTCGGAAATCAGATTATAGATCTGGCCAGCGTCTAGTTTAGTCAAGAAATCAAATTTTTCAGAAGATTTCTTCGTTAGAACACGGATTTCACTGGCAGTTACCTTTGTTTTAAGGGATGACAATAGATTATATTCTTCTTCCATAGTGAATATAAAATTGGAACGATGATAATACTCGCTCAACTCATATAGGTCCCTCTGTAAGGTCGGATCTGTTAATAGCTCATAAATGACAATGTGCCCTAATACTTTTACATATTTTGCCGTTGCTTCAATACCATCCTCTCGAATCAATCTGGTAAAGGTATCTTTGGCAACTTTTGGCTGTTCCATAAACAGCTTTATTAATTCTTCCTTAGTCAACCTGACCTTCAGAGACAGCTGAATCGAATTCTTCGAGCTCAGTCCTTCTCCACCAGCTAAGTTGGCCCCAGTTCCCTCTCCATCTTGATCATCACCTCTCAATTTTTCCTGCAACCCACTGCCAAGGGGATGTGATGTCAGAAAGCTTGGACTACCCGCAACCATTTCATTTGCCGCTTTATTGGCCCGACTAAATTTCATTAATATGATGGCTACGAGTGTTAATAACAGAATAAACCCGGCTGCATAGGCCGCTATTTCCTCAGTAGTTAGACTTTCTTCTGAAAACTGAGAATTCACATCAGAACGCTTGCTAGTATTTGTCGATAGAGAGTTTTCCGTTGAACTCGTTTCTGACATAGAGCTAGCATTTATTTCTTTATTGCTTTTTGAAGTGGTATTTGTAATTATTTCCTTAGTTCCTGCAAGATCCCGAAACATCACCAACATTTGTCTTAATTTTTCCAGACCATAGGGATCTTCCTTTTCTTTTTCCAGACGTTTCTTCTTTTCCAGGTAGGTTTCAGGAAATGGCGTGACCCCAATATTAAATTCCACTGGCTCTACAAACCTTGTTTTGGCTTTCATAACAGCTGCTATGCGATTACGTTCTTTTTCATCAAGAGTGTCATCCATTGTCATATCGACAACTACATTATCAACCCTGAGGTACATATCTGATGAAGAACTACTTACAATACGTTTTTTAGCAATAGATCGCGACTGATCTATGGTAACGTTTTCACCCAAAACTTCAATTTGCTCAAGAATACATTGATTAGGACAGTAGCGTTCTATCACTTTACTAATAGCTTGACGCAATTTTGTGGATAATTCCTCCTGCAAACCATCCATGTCTCCATTTTTATCACCAATACGCGGTACCATGACCTGGGACCAAAGGACTTCTACATTTTTAGAAATTGATTTTATATTCAAGGTGATGATTTTTTCCAACCGGCTCTTGTTGACTTCAGTCACGCGACTATCAATCTGTAGATCTACTGTGATCTTCTTGACTTCATATTCTCGCTGCTGTGTACTATTAAAAGCAGGCTCGAACCCCATATCAACGCCATTTGATATTTTTTCTTGTACGTCAACGTAAATATCGACGATATCGCAAGAACCGCTGCATAAACGTCGCAATATGGGCTCAATTTTATTTCGTGCTTTTTCTTTTGTGGTTACAGTCAACTGTTCAGGTGACAAAGCAAGCGCAAAATCCTGTAACAGCAATATAGTTAATGCGAAAAGAATCAATTTCATCTTAATCCTCTACCGTAGGACGCAGTTATCTTCAATGTAATCGGATTAAGATGAAATATGAGAATAGGAAAATAAGACCTACTAGAACAGATGAAGCTTGCGATGCCCCAGGATTTTTATATAACAGGGTTAAGTCTCAATTTTTCAGATCCCGGTTTAAAGCACTAGCAAAAGCTTTCTCAAACGCTTCCACAGATATACCCTTGACCCAGCGTACCCCATTCAAGAAAAAAGTGGGGGTTCCCTGAACTCCTAATCGCTCACCTTCATTTTTACCTTTTTCAATAATTTTTTGTGCTGCTACTGACTTGCGACATTCCTGCCACTTATCTGTATTAAGCTGCAAACGCTTTGCTAAATCTAATAGATAGTTTTCATTGACACTTTTTTGATTTCTAAATAAATTCTCGTGATACTTCCAGTACGCTCCTTGCTGGTGGCTACAGTAAGCTGCCATGGCGATGCTTTCGGACTGAGTTCTCAAGGGGAAGTCGATGAATATGAAATTCACACTTTCTTGGTATTTTTCAAACAGGGTAGCCATAACTTTTTCTGCTTCCGCGCAATGGGGACATTTATAATCTGCGAACTCAACTAAGGTAACCTTACTGTTTTTCTTCCCTCGTTGATAAAAGGGTGATGTTTGGATTGAAAATTGTGGTGGCATTGGCTCAGGCAAGCTCAAGCTTACACCTTTTTCTTTTTTAATTTTCTCAATAATTTGTTGTTTTTTTTCCCGACGCTTGGATTCAGCCACATACTTTCTTAAATCTTCTTTGATGGCTTCATAGGGATATGAAATTTTAGCTTTATTTTCATCGTAGAACGTCTCTAATTCTTTTTCCGTTGGTGGGGTAGTATCAAGAATATCGGCTATTATCTTCTCAGGTTTAACTCCCTTGTGAGTAGCCAGTTTTTCCACGTGCTTTTCAAAAAGAACTTCATTCCAGAAATCGTTTTCCAATTGATAGTTTTGTCGTTTAATTTCAAAATATTCCGATTGCAACCGGGGGCTTAGATCACTGACTTTGATTTTTTTTCCATCGATACGAAGCTGTCCGTAAGCTTGACACGTAAATAATAGGGCCAGCACAACTGCCGGTATACCTAATGACTCTAGTCTCATAAACTTGATTCCTTAGAAAATTTTGATAACTTTTTGGAACTAGGGGAATTTTCTTTAAGCCGTGCAAATAACTCATGGGAGTATGTTTGAGGGGAAAAGCTGGTGGCTTCAAAAATTTCATGTACGATTTTCCAATCACCATGCTTTCTCACCCAGTACAATATTTTACGGCCTTTAGATACATATCTGCCATCTCCGTCAAAGTTTTGATTCATGATGGCCATTGCATATTTATCATGGGTAAACACCCTGGTGCTATTGAAGTCAACCTTCATGACCTTATAGCTATTAAATACTCGCCCCTTATAGCGAGTAAAACCTCTAATATTCATGCCTCTAAACCTAAATGTAGGATCATAGAATTGGACGTACTGATTTAGAGACCTTTCCTGCCAAGAATGCTGCCAGCGCTTTGTAAGGCTCAACACCTCATCAACAGTCACTTGCTTATTGATAGAGTCTTCATCCTTAGCGATGACGATAACAGTCTGCTGGGGCTTTAGCCACTTGGCCAGGGACTCAATATCTGCATTATAAAAAGCCACACACCCTTCTGTAACATTCGCCTCTTCAATTCTGGCATCACGTTCGACCCCATGAAGCCAAATACCATAGCCTGTTTTTCCTTGGTTTTTATCAAAGGTATTCGGAAAGTTGATGGGAATAGCTAAGGGACCATATTTTTTAGGAAGTATATCACCACTTATGAGCTCTTGCGCAAAGTAAATACCTTCAGGAGTTTTGTTATCCCCCTCGACCTGTTTATCGCCAGGAGCCTTGCCAACAGCAATACGCAGCGAAAGCAAAGTTTCAGAAGCAGACCTATCCTCCGGCCAGGTTCTCAACTCAGCCTTGAGCCCTCCCTTATCTACTACAAGGTAGATGATTTCTTCTTTTGAGATTCCAGACTTTGCTTTTTCCGTTAAGCTTATACTTGCTATACAAGTATATGGGATGAGCCAAAGCATCAGGTAATACATTAATTTCATAAACCACGACCTCGTTCCGTTCGCACAGAAACTAACCGAAAACGGCTATTTCAGATACGTTTCTAGACAATCAATAATCTCTTTAATATCCTTTGGAAAGGGAACTTCAAACCCCAACCTTTCTTCGGTTTTTGGATGAGCAAACCCAAGCAGTCGCGCATGCAACATTTGCCGCTTCACCGACGCTAGCTTTTTTCTGACGGCTACAGGCAAACTTAAACCCCAGTGGCCGCAGTCGCCATAAAGTTGATCGCCGACAATGGGAAGTTTTAGAGCTTTGGCATGTACGCGAATCTGGTGAGTACGTCCTGTATGTAAGCGAACTTGTGCCAGGCTAATATGACCTCCATAAGTTTTCTTTTTATAGAAAGTGGACTTTGCATAACGAATGTTCGCGCTAGATTGACCCAAAGAGGCTTGTTTTTGGTACCCTTCTAGGCTCATATCCTTGTACTTGGTGCGGAACCTAGGATCACGGTATAAATAACTTTCATACTCTATAATATCTTCAGCCATCCTTCCCTTTAAGATCGCAAAGTACTCTCTTAAATTCGTTTTATCTTTAAACTGCTGAGCCAAGTGATTATGGGTCCATGTGTCCTTAGCCACCACCATGACTCCAGAAGTATCTTTATCAAGACGATGGACGATGCCAGGACGTGCGGGATCCCCCGGTAATTGATCGGGAGATTTATGGAGATAATACAAGATGCCATCAATCAACGTCGGTGCAGAAGTTCCTGCCCCTGGATGCACTACCAAACCGGCAGGTTTGTTAATTACTAATAGGTGCTCATCCTCGAATACAATATCGATTTCCAAAAAGCTGGGATTTACAGCAGGGGGGTCACTGGAAACTTGGTCTATGATTACAATTTCTTGATGTTGAGAAACAATATTCTTGGCCTTGAGAGGAGCTCCGTTAATAGAAACTTTTCCCGATTTTATGAGTTTTTGGGCTTGACTACGGCTAACTTGAAGCATTTCACTGAGGACATGGTCGACTCTCATCAGATGAAATTCCTCAGCAACCTTTAATACTGTTCTATCCCCTTGCTCTCCCGCCAATGTCTCACCGACTCCAAGTATTGGTTGATGATCTTATCTACGCCTTTTTGTACTCCTAGGTACTGCAGACATATCTTCAGAAAGCCCTTAACATACACAACTGAGGGGAGAGTTTGAAAGTCGTTATTTTCCAGAGCGATAATATATTGAAGTGATACCTTGGTTCGATCTTGTAGTTCATTCAATGTGACACCCTGAATTTCCCTTAGATCACGGATTAGGGTGCCATCAACGTCACTCTGCTCTAAACGGCTCTTAATTTTTTCTTGAATTCCATTTTCAAGGGCATGGTGGGCAAACCGCATTTTATTGGCTGTCTCTATAGGTTGCTTGGTTGAGGTTGTTGCACAGCCCTTCCATAAATTCTCCTGCGTTAACCCTGATGAGCCGCTATAATTCTCCTTTAGTAACGATTCCCGTTCTGTAAATGCGGTATGAAATGGATCGACCAGCCTCCTACTAGCTTGTTTTCCTGTTCCAGAACCTGCTATGTTCTGATCATAATCCTTACGCAATATGTCATCATAAAGAACACGGTAAGCATCTTCTAGTTGATTTAATGTATTTTGAGCGTCTTCATCAGAGATAAGGGAGTAAAGAGCTTGATTACCATTAGAATAGGTACTTTTTAGTCTGATATAGGCCTCCCGAATCTGCATTTTAGATGCATCAAAAGGGACTTCTAAAACCTCATAATAATTCTGCTCTGAGTTTGTTTGTCCTGAAAAAACTGGCTTCATGATTGATTCATTGTGACAATCATCCATTATGCTCTCCTTTGGAGGACCATGATCTTTAAACAGTGTGCTGCCGCTACTGCTAAACGCTTAGCTATCAGGCTATGGGGAAAATCTGCAACCAACAAACGTCGATTCCGTAGAGACTTCAGAACAGCTTGATCGTGGTTAAGATAACCTAGGTACTTAGATTGTAAACCAAAGTATTTAAAACAAATATGTTCCATAGATAACCCGATATCAACATCAGACTGGTCCCGAGTTTGATTGATAAGTATACCCACATAACGACCCAATACAGCTTGAGTAAAATTATGAATGAACCGTGGATAAGATATTTTAAGGCTCTGAATAAAATGAGCGTACCCTTTATTAAGGCTACCTCCGCTCATGGTGGATAGAGCCTCTATTATTTCGGAAGCTGTATCCTGGTTTCTGGTATTTTCACCTACATTAACCAGAAGTTTTTGCATGGACATTTTTAAAAATACATAGGCATTTTCAATAGAAGTTGGCTCTGGCAAGACAGTTACAATTCCTAAGTGGCTGCCAACAAAAAAATCGAGAGTGTGGCGATGGGTTCCCGCTCCCAAGTCCAACAGGACAATATCCACCTTAAAATCTTTTTTACAATTGTAGATCATCTCCCATAGAGTACGAATAGCATTTTGTGACGATTCAAAGGCATCCAACAGCTGCTCTTCTCGCCCTCCCGCAACAAAAGCCAACCCCTGTACCGGAGCTGGGAGAATGATATCCTTAAATGTCAGGCGTTGCGAAATCAAACAGTCGGCTAAGGATTTGCTTGGCATAGCTACACCAAAATGTGAATGGAGATTGGCACAACCCACATCAAGGTCGATAGCCAAAACTCGAAAACCCGATTGAGCCAGCATTGCTGCTAAATTTGCACTAACGACACTCTTTCCAACTCCCCCTTTACCACCGCCAACAGCAATAATCACTGGTAGTTTATATGGACTTGCAACAAGAGATGGGACAGAACTACCGATCCTCCAATTATCGAAGTGGTTGAGCACATGTTGACTCAACCTTCCTCCTGAAACGCCAGGATCATTGGATTGTTTTTTCACTTCAAGCATACATATCCCTAGCCCTGCGAATGTTCTTGAGAGGAGTGGGGTTACACAAAGCTTTATACGCTCCATAGAAATGGAAGACTACATCGTCTACTAGTATATTACTAAATGCTTATTAACTTCAACGGGTCCCCCAAACACAGATGAAATAATCAAAGATTTGCAACTAATAACCACAAGATTATCATTCCAGGATAGAAAGCAAGACGAACGCCAAGCCAGACCTTGGATGACCAAAAAATCGCTGCATATGCCGTAGCTGATCCATGAATAATAAAAAGGTAAATAATTCCATGGCTAATACGAGATAACAAAGCCATAGTTTGCGCATTCTCATAAATTTGGCTGAATCTCGGGTTTAGTTGCACCAGATGTGGGATCAACTCGATCAGTAATGGACGGCCCATCAATTGAAAAACTGTAAATACAAGCGCAAAAACTGCTGCCAATACTGCAGGTTGTAACTTGAAATATTTACTATCGTTAAGCCGCAAAGAAATAAAACCCATAAAGAAAAGCAGGAGAAATTCACCGAAGATCAGCCAGTCCCAATACTGGGTTTTGATATAACAGTAAATTACAATTAGGAAAGATAATCCAATAGCTGCGTATATCCCTTTTTTTGAATCCTGGTAAATATCTATAATAACGAATAAAACAAGTGGCAATAGGCCAACCAACAAAGAATCCAAATTTTTTCCCATCAATACTTAATGCAATTTAATTACTCAACCGAGGTATTATAGCAACATGGGAGAAACAATAAAATGTCCTTTAAAAGAGAAGAAAAACAATCATATGATTTGGTAATCATCGGCAGCGGTCCCGCCGGAGTCAATGCTTCTATTCAAGCGCGAAAGCTCGGAAAATCTGCTGTAATCATAGAGAAAAATCCAGAAAATCTCGGCGGTGCTTGGATTCACACAGGGACGATACCATCTAAAACATTCCGTGAAGTCCTGGCTGCTATTCGCGCCATTGATAGGCACGTTGGCAGTCATTGGGTGCAGCGCTTAGTTGGCAACTTATCCACACGTCATTTAAAGTCAAGAGCCGATGAGGTTTCCCAAGATGAAGAAAATTTGCTGATCCGCCAACTAGATCATTATGGAGTAGATATAATCAGAGGTTGCGGATTTATTGAGAATCGTCATTCCGTACGTATAAATACTGATCACAAGCAAAGTAAAACGATCGATGCGCAGGTTATCATGGTAGCAACAGGCTCCCGACCGAGACGGCCCCCCAATATTCCCTTCGATGGCTGGCGTATTGTCGATTCAGATGAAATTTTATCCCTCGAGCAGATTCCGAATTCTATCCTAGTATTTGGCGCTGGGGTCATAGGTTGCGAATATGCTTGTATATTCAGTGCACTAGGAGCAAAGACTACAATAGTTGATGCGCGGCAGCGGATCATGCAGGCTTCAGACCGCGAAATATCCGAAGAACTAAAAAGCTCGATGGAAAACATGGGGGTTAGCTTCAAGTTAGGTTATGAGCTTGATCAGATTTATTTTAAAGGCCCTCAAGTCATATGTGACTTCAAGCAAGAAACCATAGTATCGGATCTGTTTTTTTTCTCTGCAGGAAGAGAATCTTCTAGCAATCATATTGGACTGGAGAAGGTCGGAGTCAAAACCAATACCCGAGGGGCTATTACTGTAAATCGTCACTTTCAAACCGAGATTGAAAACATCTATGCTGTTGGCGACGTTATCGGGCCCCCAGCCCTGGCTTGCACATCAGCGGAACAAGGTCGCATCGCTGCTTGTCATGCCTTTGGAAAATCTGTATGTGGCTTTCCATCGATTTTCCCTATGGGAGTCTACACGATTCCTGAAATGTCATCTGTTGGCAAAACGGAAGAAGAGCTACAGGAGGAGGGGGCTAGCTATGTTGTTGGCAAAGCACATTATGATGAAATAGCCCGCGGTTACATCCGTGGTGATCACTTTGGACTGCTCAAGATCATAGTTTGTAAGAAGACACAAAAGATCCTTGGCATCCACATCGTTGGCGCCGACGCGGCAAATCTTGTCCATATTGGGCAATGCTTTATGATGACAGGGTTTCCCATTCAACGGATTGTCGAAGAAGTCATATTCAACTACCCGACGTTAGCCGAAGCCTACAAAATAGCAGCTGCCCAGGCCTTAAAGGAACTCCATAGTGAAGCTAATGATCCTGCTGAGCAAAGTGAACCTACCTTACACAAGCATCATACGGCCGCTTAAGAATCACTTTGTTGCTTCTCCGTTACTGGGATAGAGGGTTGCTGATCTTTGTGTTCCTCCATACGCTGTTTTGAAGAGGACCACGCCACAAAAAAAATCAAAGCAGATCCCATAATTAAACCCATGAGTACGACAAGACCAAACTGTAGTTTTTGCTGCCGCTGTAATGGCTTCATATCAGGCTTTACACTCATAGATTTTCCTTTATATTAACAAGTAAATTATAGAGGTCAGCCCGGGACAATCCGCAGTCCTTGTATCGCTTTAGCAACTCCTTAAAACGCGCCCCTCCTTGCAATTCCTCTTTTAAAACCTGTTCAAGTTCACCATCATCAAGAGGTTCTGAGGATGCATGAGACGCTAAAGAGGAGATCATCACAGCCACCTCACCCTTAAGACTTTGATGAGAATCACACCAGTCTAAGGCACTAGCTATGGGAAGCATCAGCAGTTCCTCGTGAAGCTTTGTCATTTCCCGACCAATGGCGACCTTTGCCTTGCCATGCTGCCTTGCGATCATGGCAAGCGACTTTTTCAAGCGCCGGGTCGACTCATAAAACACTACTGCACCACGACTTCCCCGCCAAGATATGATTTCGTCTTCAAGGGCTTTATCCTTATGGGGTAAAAAACCAATGAAAGTAAAACGATCACAGGGCAGACCTGAACAGGAAACCAGAGCTACCGATGCCGAAGGCCCTGGAACGGGAATGACTTTCACCCCGCGTTCATAGGCTGCAGAAATGAGTCGGTAACCAGGGTCGGAAATACAGGGGGTTCCTGCATCAGAAATCAACGCGATACATATGTTCTCGCTGATGATGCGTTCGATAATTAGAGGAGCTTTCTCTAGCTCAACATGATCAAAATAGCTAATAATCTCTTTTTTTTCTATGCCAATATGATTCAGTAACTGCTTAGCCCTGCGGGTATCTTCAGCAGCGATCAAGTCGACATTAGCCAGGGTTTTTTGCGCTCTCAGGCTAAGGTCGTCGAGGTTCCCAATAGGGGTTCCTACAACATAAATTGCGGTTCGATCCATGGAAACTTCTCATGTCAATCAAACATATCTAGAGAACCCAACATATAAGCTTATAACGCAAATGGAAAGAAGTATTTACAGTGTCATTATGACGGTTCTCTACCTTATTTTGGGAGCACATAACTTTCACTACGAACTATAAACATGTTGAAAGGATTTTAAGATTCATATAGACCCAAATTATCTCCATTGGAGTGAAGCCGCCAGATGACGGTATACCCCTGATAACATTTATCAGGGAGAGTGTTAGCATAGCTAACAATTTCTCATCTTATAGGGCTAGCTTGCTTTTGTAATGCTAGCCGACCTGGGATGTGCCAGGCGCATTGGTTGATGCAGGAGAACCGATATAATAGACTAGGGAGCCTGGATCCAACCGTGGTGTGCAAGCCCCCCGCAACGCGAAGGGGGACGCCAAAAGCGCTTGGGAAGGCACCCACCTGAATGAGTGGTGGGTTCCCCTAGCTAATCATTACGTCTTTATGGTGCATCCCATCCCTCCCTCACCAGCCCAAACTATCCAAGAAGCGCCTCCGCCCATCGTGGATGTCAGCTTCCTAAATAAACACCTTGTCAATAAACAGCTAAATCTGCTTAATAGGGACAACAAAAGACCTAGCGTAAAACGAGGTAGTCATGGAAGTTTCAAAAAAAATATCTGCCATAAAACCATCACCGACCGTCGCTCTTAATGGCAAGGCCAAAGAACTTGCGAGAAAAGGAGAAAAGGTCTTCAATTTTTCTGTGGGAGAACCAGATTATACGACCCACAAAGATATTATTGACTCTGCTATCCAAGCGTTGCAACAATCTCAAACAAAGTATGGACCAGCAGGGGGGGGACCCCAACTGAAACAAGCGATTATAGACAAGCTAAAACGTGATAATGGTCTATCTTTTGAAGAAAGTCAGATTGTCGTTGGAACAGGCGCTAAGGAAATTCTCTTCCACCTGTTTCTATCATTGTTGAATGACGGTGATGAAGTCCTTATTCCAGCTCCCTACTGGGTTAGTTATACAGCACAAGTTGAAATCGCAGGTGGCAAGCCGGTTATTATTCCAATGCCAGAAAATCATCACGAGGCGAGGCTAACACCGGAAAAAATAAAGCCATATGTTACCGCCAGAACTAAGGCTATCGTTCTCACTTCTCCCAATAATCCAGCCGGATACATCCTAAAAAAAGCAGAACTGGAAGCCTTAGGCGATTATTTTAAAGACCAAAATTTTTGGGTTATCGCGGACGAAATATACGAATACATGGCCTATACTGCAGAGCACCACTCTATCGCAAGCTTAGTTCCTAATCTAAAAGATAGATATATCCTAGTAAATGGCATGTCCAAAGGATACGCAATGACAGGTTGGAGAGTGGGTTACCTAGCTGCCCCTAACCCCATTGCAAAAATGGTCCGGGTACTACAGACACAATCGTCAACCTGTCTCCCTCCCTTCGTAGAGGCTGCAGCTACTGAAGCCCTCCGCCGAGGCCCTTCTTTAATGGCTGACAAAATAGCCTTGTTAGAAAACAGAAAAAATTTAGCCGTTGAGTTGATCAATTCCATAGAAGATGTCAGTATGATCCCACCTGAAGGTGCGTTTTACATCTTTGTGGATATTAGATCTGCTCTCAGTAAAGCTCAAGGTTACCAGAATAATAATTCTGTAAAGTTCAGCGGCTTCTTATTGGAGAAGTATCACGTAGCTATGGTACCTGGAGAGGCCTTTGGCGTGCCAGGTTTTCTGCGATTGAGTTACGCAACTAGCAATGATGAGCTCAAAGAAGGACTCCGCCGGTTAGCGCAAGCTCTTCAAGATATAAAGAAGGAAAGTTAGACCTTATGACACAGGTTGAGTTACAAGATATCGAAAAACAAGTGGATGTAGTGAGAGAGCAGTTCAACCAAGCCAAGGAGGGGTTTTCCCAAGACCCGAACCCTGTTCGCATTGAGGATCTGCGCGTTCAATTTCTAGGACGAAAAGGGTTAGTAACAAAACTGATGGAATCCATGCGCAACGTAGCAAAAGACGATCGGCCTCAAGTCGGTAAAATTGTCAATCTGCTGCGTCAAGAGATCGAATCTTCCATCGACAGTCTCAAGTCGGCAGCAGAGCTATACAAGCTAGAACAAAATCTTTCTGGTAAGAAGCTGGATGTGACCTTGCCCATAGGCAGGAAACAGCAAGGTTCCTTGCATCCTGTCACACTCATGCGTCGGATACTTCTTAATGAGTTCAGACACCTTGGATTTACTGTCTATGACGGACCAGAAATTGACCTCGATATCTACAACTTTTCCTCCCTAAATTTCAAAGATGATCATCCTGCCCGCGACATGCAGGATACATTTTTTGTAAAAGGTTATCCCAAAACAGTTTTGCGAACTCATACATCGAACATTCAAATCCACGCGATGTTGAATGAAAAGCCACCTATGAAAATTGTGGCCCCAGGTCGCACCTATCGTTGCGATTCAGACCTCACCCATACTCCCATGTTTCACCAAATTGAAGGGTTCGTCGTTGATCAAAGCATTTCCATGGGCGATATGAAAGGGGTTTTTGACACCTTTTTAAAGGCGATTTTTGGTGCTGATTTACAAACTAGGTTGCGGCCTAGTTACTTCCCTTTTGTAGAACCAGGGGGCGAGGTTGATTTGCAATGCGTTAGCTGCCGTGGCCAGGGTTGCCGTATCTGCAGTCACACGGGCTGGATAGAGATAGGTGGACTCGGTATGATCCATCCAAACGTTTTTGAGGCTGTTGAACTCGACAGCGAAAAATATACCGGTTTTGCCTTTGGTTTTGGTATTGATCGTATTGCTATGCTACGTTACGGGCTCCAAGATTTGCGACAATTGTTTGAAGGGAATCAACAATTCTTAGGACAGTTCCCCGTTCATTCCTGAAACACTTGGTTAAAATGAATTACTATTGAGATAGTCACTATGAAAATACCCTTAAACTGGATAAAACAATATGTAGATCTTGAGGAGTACTCTGTTCAAGAAATCGCAGACACCCTTACTAATTTGGGTCTGGAAGTTGAATCTGTCGAAGCGATCTCTCTCCTAGATGACAAAGTTGTTGTTGGCAAGATACTGGCGGCTGAACCCCATCCTAATGCAGAAAAACTGCAGGTTTGCAATGTCGATGTTGGTGCGAAACAACCACTCACAATCGTCTGTGGCGCCCCCAACGCCAGGGAGGGACTACTTGTGGCTACAGCGCAAGTCGGAGCGGTTCTTCCTGGGGCTTTTAAAATAAAAGCAAGTAAAATTCGCGGCGAAAAATCTTCTGGCATGCTTTGCTCCGCAAAAGAACTGGGGATTGGCACAGAAGACGATGGAATTATTGAACTCGAAAGCAACTCCGATTTGGGAACCCCCCTAAACCAGCTCTACAAACTTAACGATACCATTTTTGAAATAGGGCTAACCCCAAACCGTAGCGATTGTCTAGGCTACATCGGAGTGGCCCGTGACTTGGCAGCTAAGTTAAAAAAGCCATTACGCATACCCTTAATTCCTGAAGATTTCGGGGACAGTACCCTGGATACACAGTCTATGGTTAAGGTGGACATCGTAGATAATGAGGCCTGTGGTCGTTTTACAGCGCTTTATGTGGAAAATGTTAAAACTATCGCATCTCCCCTGTGGCTGCAGAGATTTATCGAAAATGCAGGCATGCGATCCATTAATTTAGTCGTCGATGTTACCAACTTTGTCATGCTGGAGACCGCACAGCCTATCCATGCCTATGATCTGAGGGATATAGAAGGGGGCGTCATCAGGGTACGCCTTGCCCAGGACGGTGAAACACTTACGACCCTAGACGGTCAAGAAAGAAAGCTTCAGTCTCAAGATATTGTTATTGCCGATGAAAAAAAGGCTGTCGGCCTTGCAGGTGTCATGGGTGGAGAAAATAGTGAAGTTAAAAGCGATACCTCTGCCATTGTTATCGAAGTCGCTCACTTTAATCCTATAGCTGTACGAAAAACTGCCAAACTTCATAATATTCATTCGGAAGCTTCCCATCGCTTCGAGCGGGGGATCGATATTTCTAACACAGCTTATGTGGCACAACGGGTGGCGCAGCTACTGGTACAATGCCTCAAGGAGCAAGACCCCGCTACTGCTGTGCGCACCGCAGGAACGATAATAGATATCTACCCGCAGGCGCTGATCCCTGCAAAAATAGCCTTACGTACGGATCGCCTACGCAAGCTCACAGGTATTCGCTCTATAACTCAATCAGAATGTATCGATTATTTACAAGGGTTGGGGTTTAAATTTCTAGATAAAACCGAAGA
>JBNKNM010000019.1:0-50315 GCA_050293845.1 Pseudobacteriovorax sp.
ACATCTATTCTGACCAACTAAAACTAAACCTATTCGTACTTTACGAAGATAGTATATGGCTACAGCCTGATGGTTCTGAACTTGGCATTAATACTGTTGAGCTTCTCTTCGAATATATTGATGAGAACACAACCGAATCAGATTGATGATTCTTCAAATTCAAGTCTGTAAAAAAACTCAATACATCATATAGACATATTGAGCTCACTAAAAGGAGAAATGTAATTGATGATAAGCATATCAATCAAACCATTCACTGACCCCATAGCACACAGCCAACACATAGCTTAGACTTGGCCAGTCAGTTAACAATTAATGTTATCTATTTTTTTTAGATGAATTCATATTTCGCGTCCACAAAAAATATTGAATTAAACCTTAAGATCTTCCAAATTGTCACCTAATGAGTGGACATATGGCTGCATTCCTTTGAAAAACTGTGTTATCTGGGAACTTTGGAGAATCTTCCTGAAACTTCATGAAAATTCTGTTTTAATTTGCTAATTCAAAAAGAGAAATTCCCAAGACATGGGTATAAACTCTGATTTAAGAAAGTTACAAAATGGAACTTCATATTGATCGCTTACTCATCGAAAAAAGTATACAACCTGTCGTCATCCCACTTAATACCTTTGCTTGCAAAATTTCTGGAATAGGCAGCAACTGGCAAGCTGACGAGGTGAATCTTTTTCTTCATGGATGGTTGGACAACTGTTACAGCTTTCTCCCCCTATTGGAGTCCTTCTCACAGCCTTTCTTAGCTGTAGACTTGCCGGGCCACGGAATGAGCCCCTTATCAGCCGACGGAATTCCTCACTTTTCCGACTACCTTTACTATTTGTACAACATTTTGGAGAGCATAAAGGCAAAGTCAGTAAATCTTATTGGTCACTCCATGGGTGGTGCCATAGCTAGCCTATACGCTGGTACGTTTCCTGATAAAGTTAATAATCTTATCATGATAGAAGCAATTGGCCCTCTTTCATGTCAGGAAGCAGAAGCTCCTCAGAGGCTGAAGATCGCCATTGAAAGTCATAGAAAATCTTCCCGAAGGGCCAATCCCAAATATGAATCCAAGGCTATGGCAGCATCTATTCGATCGCGCTCCGGACTTTCTCCTACTGCAGCACAAATCTTAGTGGAACGGGGGGTAGAAGATTCTCCAACTGGTATCAGCTGGCGACACGATCCGCGACTGAAGTTACCTTCACCAAGAAGTTTCAGCGAAGCACAGGTTCTCGCATATTTGCAGCACATTTCAGCACCTTCGCTTTTGATTAAAGGTCGGCCCAGTTACTTGACTGACAGTATATCTTTGAAAAAAAGAATCGCTGCTATAAAAAACCTTACTGTTAGTACCATCGATGGAGGACATCATCTGCACATGGAGAACCCCAAACAAACTGCAAAGCTCATAACAGACTTCCTGCAGACTAAACCACATTTCCCGTAGGCTTTTAACTTTTAAGGTGTAGATTAAAACAAGTTATCTTACAGAGATTACATATGAATCCTAGTAGAGTGTATCTTTTATAAAATTTAATAAATTGTAATATTCTAATTTCAAAAGACTTTGCACCGATATTGCTTGAAAGAGCCTGGTTACTAGGGAGAAAATTTGTGACACGTATAGCTGGACTAACAAAAGAGCGAGTCAAAAGTGTAATTGTTTGCAAAGACCGAGAATTCAAGGCCAAAGCTGTTCACCTCCTAAATGGTGCTGCATTTCCTTCTGAAAAATATACTGTAGCGACCCTAGAGCACGCCTTAGATTATATCAATAGTGACCGCACAATTCTCAACCTAGTTATTGATGGGTCTATGTTTTCACCAGATGCCTTGGAAAATACCTTACAAGAACTAGAAAGGTCTAATTGCAATGAACAAGTGAACCTTTTATGTATGTTAGATGATGCTCAAATCAAAGAAGAAGAACGCTTTGAAAAAATTTTCTGTAGAACATTTTTAGAACATTTTCCCATGCTTCAATCTCACTATAATAGGGCTTTCCACAGCAAGAAAACCACAAGGCAGTCGAACATTCTTCACCCTCCCTTGGAGCATCAAGAAGAAGAGATTCGCCAAAACAAGCCTCCTTCACTCTCTATTATCGAAACATCAAAGCACCTTAAAGATACAGTTGACATGATTAATCAGTTACACAAAAGTAGAACTTACCTTGAAAGTATCAGAGACATCGGACAAAGATTCAATGGATTGATTGGAGCTTTTCATTTTTTTGGAAGTAAAAAAGGTTTTCCCAAACTACGCGAGTTAGCGGAAATGATAGATTCTGTATGCAGAAGCTATCAACCGGGATCTTCAGCACAGGAAGTTTCCTCAGAACATCTCACTTTTATCACAGAAGCAGCCAAGTGCAGTTATTTGATTCTGAAAGACTTGCGTGATGGTTCTACAATAACCGACGAACACATGCAACAACACCAAAAACTAGCTGATGCTTTTAGCAAGCTAAAAGATGTCAAAATCAGAAACAATGAAGATCAGCAGTCCGTAGATGACATCATTGATGCGCAGATAAATAAATCGTCCTAGTCATCCTCAACAGCTACAATCTGGGGAGACTGCTTGGGGTCGCTAAAGTCAAGCCGATAGGCCATATCATCGCCAACATCTGTATCCTTTGGAATATTATCCCGCTTTATGTTCCAGCTGTTACCATATTCATCACTGAAACGTCCCCATTGGTAGCTTGATCGGGGTAGATCTATAATACGGCCAATGATACTCATATGTTCTCCTACCTTGCCATTCATGCATCACTAACAAAAAATATCTGCTAAAACTGCAATTTTGCACCTATAAACTGAGATTTAGTTTTATTTTCTAGGTTTATCCCTTCATCATCCCAGCGCCATTCCTCATCAACTTGTCCGTAGTTGAGACGTAAATTATAGATCTCAAGAAACAGACTTGATTCGAGCTGAGAACCCGATTGATCGTCGCTACCTGCCGCTCCTTTACTGTTGCCAAACTTGATGTAAGTTCCTTCAAGTCCTAACCAGCTGAAAAAATAAAAGCTCATTTCAGCAGCTGCCATAATTCCAGCATTATTCTTTAATTCATCGCTGATGCGGTTAAAGCCCCGATCGCTTGAATATTGCCCATATTTCAAAACAACTGAGCTATCTTGAATATTGCGTCCAAAAATTCTGAAGTTTAAACAGGTGTAATTGTAACTCTTACCGGTCAGGGTATATCCTTGGCCTAATGCAGTAAGATTAGTATTAAGGGGATTTTTAGGAGCTTGGCGAAGCGTGTACTCTATCCCTAAATCAATATTAGGAGTTTTCAGTCCAGTTGTTGAAGATATTAGGTTTGTAAACCAGAATTGCCCCCGATATTGAATCGCTGTTAAATTACTTTCTGAAACTTCGTTACCAGCTTCATCAATGGAGGAGAATGTATCTTCTAAAGTCAACTGCTGGTAGGCCAGCGATAATTCGGGCGCAAACTTCTCTTTTTTCGGGTTGGAGAACATGGCTAGCCATAGATCCATCATTCTCATCCGCTCTTTAATGCGCAACCATTCAGTTAATGTCCAACGGGTACTTTTCCTTTCCTTTTGGGTATCAAAAACATAGCTTGTCACCACAGTTTTAGCCAAGGATAAATTTGGTATAAAACCTAAAAAGAGAGTTATTACCAAGATTTTTTGCCACATAACCCCTCCTCAATGGAAGCTATATCGGCTTCAGATAAGGGGACTTGATCATAAATTTTTCAACCCAATTACATTGAGCTCATTAAAAGATTGCGAGCAGAGCCAGGAGTTCTGCTTTAAAAACTAGGGATTGTGTGGCGGGTTGTCGCTTTTGAAGAACAACACTCCTGGCTTTGCTACAGAGCAAAACTAGATCTTAGCAAGCGGGGGACGGTGCCAGCAAGACTACCTAAGAGAAAGCACCAAGCATGCCAGATTGCGAGCTTTTTTTCTAAGAGTTTATACTGAGTTGTAGGACGCATAAAAAACAGTACATGTGAGATAGGCTGACATCATCGATGGGGCACAGGTTATCTTGCTGACTTTACGGTAATAATTGATGCCAACAAGTTAGTATGGCACTATTTTTAAAGAAAATTGCCACGGCAGCTATAATAACCTAAAAATACTGAGAATTAGCGAACCATAGCTATTGGATAGAGCCCCGCACTATTTGTTGCGGAATTCGTTTGGCAAGTGGTCCTGAGCCGAGGTCTAATGTAAACTTTCTCTAAGAAAAACCAGTGTATAATTTGAGAATAATAGTTTAGTAAACACATTCCAGTTTCATATTGAGGGGGATATCTTGCCTGACAACATATTTTTAGTGCTCCTAATTTTTGGTGGAAGCCTCTATGCCCTGATGAAAGGAGCTGACTGGCTGACCGACGGTTCTTCACAAATAGCTAAATTTTTCAAAGTCTCAGATCTGATTATTGGACTCACTGTTGTTGCCTTCGGTACATCGCTCCCTGAGCTTGTAGTGTCTGTCCAGTCAGCCTTACAAGGTAGTGGGGAATTGGCATATGCAAATGTCATTGGATCAAATATTGCTAATACCCTTCTCATACTAGGGACCAGCTCTGTAGTGATACCTCTGGTGACCACCCCGGAAGTCCGTAAGGATTTACCTTATGTATTTATACTCACCATTGCATTTGTTGCCATTGTACTTTTAAACCATATTGATAGTCCCAGCTCCTTTCTATTCGCGGTAGAACTATACTGGCAAGCAGGAGTAGTCCTGTTGCTATTCTTTATAATCTTTATCATTCGTATATTTCTAAACAACAAAGAAGAATTGGCTGATGAAGTTGAGCCAGGAGAAGCCTCTTTTGGAAAGTCCATTCTATTAGTCGTTGTTGGACTCGCTTTAGTGATCTTGGGCGGAGAACTCACCGTAAGCAGCGCTATCAGAATTGCAGAAAGAGTCGGCGTCCCTGAGGAGACCATAGGGCTCACGATTGTTGCTTTTGGAACAAGCTTACCCGAGCTGGTAGCCAGCCTTACAATGGCAGGAAAAAATAAGGGTGAAATGATAATTGGCAATATAATTGGTTCCAATATCATGAACTTGACTCTTGTTCTGGGAACCGCTACGGCATTATCGCCAGTCAAAATAACACATTGGGGTGTGTTAGACATGCTAGTACTGACAGCAGTATCTTTTTTATTTCTAGCTCTAATGATGAGGAAAACAACAAAAGGGAATCTAAATCGCAATACTGGCATGCTATTTTTACTACTCTACTTATCCTATATTATAGCCATTGGCTATAGAGGCGCATCTATAGCTACTGGATGAGGACAAAAAGAAGCTGCTCTCTAAAGTAATACTTCTGAGAAAATTTCCAAATTGAATTGTTCAGATTCTGAGTATGCCTCGCCGCCTTGGTAGGGCGCATTTTTTGCGTCCATGAATACCGAGCTATCTATCAAAAATATCTAATAATTTCCTCACAGTGTTTCCTAAAGTTGATTTTCCGACGCATAAAATTGAATCGCATACATCATACTTTCGATCTATAAATCCCTATGTTATAAGTAAGGTTACCGCATGGAGGCTTAATAGGTGATGTATTCTCGAAGTACAGACGATATCGAAGTCATCGTAGAACCAGAGTTTATTTCAAAGGAGTATAGCGGCGATCACTATTACTATATCTATTCATATACGGTCTCAATTAACAATAAAAGTGATAAGCCCTGTCAATTATTAAGTCGACATTGGGTCATTAGGGATGGAAAAGGTCACGAAGAGCACGTTATTGGTGATGGGGTTGTTGGAAAACAGCCAATCATCCGCCCTGGAGAATCTTTTACCTACACAAGCGGCTGTCCGCTGACGACACCCACAGGAAACATGCGTGGAAAGTATTACATGCTTGGTCCTCAAAACAGGGAGTTTGAAATAAAGATCCCACTGTTTTTTCTTAGACCGGACAAGGAGCTTTCGGGCAGGCCTCCAAGCCGTCCTGCTGCGTCCCCTTAGATGGAAACTCCAAATGAAACAGACAGCTCCCGTTCAAAGGGTTCTATGTCCGGTGCATATTTGTAGTGGTAGAACTCGTATTCGGCCATCCAAAACATCTGCCGTGTTAAACGAACCCCGAAGCCAATACCGGAATGCGGTTTATAGCTTGGTCCATCAGTTATTTTAATTGATTGAACATTGGTACCTGATTTCTCAATTATCCTCTGTCGGGCTGTAATTCCTATTTTTAATCGAGCAATGAATATAGAGAAACTTGGATCAAAAACGAATGATAGTTTGGCTAAATTTTGCGTTTCTTTTATATTAAGTTCGGCATTGGGATTGGTGGTATCGATCTGAAGCTCAGTTGCTAAATCTATTTCATCATACTCGTCTACAACTTCTGATGCCCTTTCACTCGTAGATAAGTTATTTTGCCCTACAGAAAGCTGAAACTTGAGTAATCGCCACATCTTTATGGTAGCTTTGATCCCAAATTCTTCCCGTTGAGCCACTTTCTCATTGTCGATCTTTTTCCCTGGAGTTACCGATTTTGTTGATTTAATACTATAGTAAGGAGATATATCTACTCCAGCATATAGTGCTGTTATGGAACTTCCATAGAATAGAACCAATGCTACTAACATAAATAGATGACGCATAAATTCTTCCTTTTTCAGATTCTCTTATCTATCGATCGGGTTTAAGGCCTAAGTCTTTAGCAGTTAGAGTAAAAAAAAGGTTAATGCTTGTTTCCCTCCTGCTACTTGGTTAAAAAGAGGGTCCTGAAAGGCACAAGGAGGATCTATGACAGTAGTTTTATCGATATGTGGGCTGATTCTTGAGACAATGGCTCTCTCCCAGATACAATGGGAAAGCTGGGGTGATTATTACAATAGCGTAAGATTAGCTCTTTGGCTCGGTGTCGCAGGGCTGTCCATTCGCGATTTTTTAGGCAGGCAAGGTTCTAAAACCCTTACCTTAGGTTTAGAAAAAAAACGCCAAGCCCTACAAGCGCAGTTAGATTCTATAGAACCCTTACTAGAAGAAAAAGAAGATATTATCCAAAGCCAAAAAGCTGCCATACAGGCAAGCAAAGACAAAACTGTGCTTTTGGAGCAGCAAATCCAAAAGCTGAGTCAGGAACTACTTATTAAGCAAAGTCATAATCAGAAATTAACGCAGGATCTAGAAAAATTACGCAATAATGACGCTAATGCTGCAGCGACTATGCTCCTCAGCACCCTACAGAATAAAGGTCGCTTTTTGGACTTTGTAATGTCAGAAATTTCCTCATTTCCTGATGAAAAGGTAGGAGCCGCTGCTCGCGTGGTTCACCAGGGATGCCAAGAAGTTATGAAACTATATTTTGACATCAAGCCAGTACGAGAGGATAAGGAGGGTTCCGTCATCACCTTGGAGGACAATCTTAACAGCAAGCACTTCAAAGTTATTGGTCAAAGCTCTGCACCGTTACCATCATCAGCACGCCTTATTCATAGAGGCTGGCAAACGGCAAAGGTTGAGCTTCCCCAATACTCCCATGAAGCTGGTACCAATAAAAATATTCTAGCCCCCGCTGAGATCCGTATCTAGGAATACCGCCATGACAACAAAACCAATCTTCATGGGCATCGACCTTGGTACGTCCAATTCCGCGGTCGCTGTCACAGACGGCTCATCTCCTCAAATTGTTCCCATCCAGCAGCTTGTCTCAGCAAATAGCACCGCAGTGCTACCGACTCTGCCATCTGTTATCCTCATGGAACACAATGGGAAGGAGATGCAATTCGGTGTGTGGGCCAAGGAACAAGGTGCAGAAAGACCTGATCAGCTCATCAGTTCAGCTAAATCTTGGTTGTGCTTGGGTGGTTTAGGACGCAACCAGGTCACCCTCCCTCTTCATGCGAACATATCTCATAAGTTGAGCCCCATTGCAGCATCAACAGCTCTTCTTTCATACCTAAGAGACCATATGTCAGAGGCATGGGAGGAGGTCAGGGAAGTCGTGATCACTGTTCCGGCCTCCTTTGATGAACTTGCCAGAAATTATACCCTTGAGGCAGCTCAGAATAGCGGATTTAAGAGCATCACCCTGCTTGAGGAACCTCTGGCTGCCATGTATTCTTGGATGTCATCCCATACTGCTGAAGTATCTCAACACTTTGCAGTGGGAGACTTGGTATTAGTTTGTGATATAGGGGGTGGAACCACCGACTTTTCTTTAATCGCCATTGGTGAAGATCAAGGCCAATTAAAACTCGATAGGGTTAGCGTGGGCCCTCACCTGCTGTTAGGTGGGGACAATATTGATCTTGCTATTGCCTATATGGTTAAAGTAGAGCTGGAAAGCAAAGGACAGTCCCTTGATGAGTGGCAGTTTCGCTCTTTAATATACCAGTGCCAGAAAGCTAAAGAAGCTCTGCTGGATGGGGAGCAAGATATATTTCATTTTTCCATAGCATCTTCTGGAAGCGACTTATTTGCCAGTACAATATCTAGCTCTGTTTCCCGCGAGCAGGTAGCATCTATCGTTCTAGAAGGTTTTTTCCCCCGTGTTGCTGCCACCGCATATCCCCTGCAACAAGAAGCTAGCTTGCAAGAGTTTGGGCTCCCCTATGCCAGCGATCCCACTATTACTAAACACTTGGCTCAGTTCTTACATCGAGCTGCCGAAAACCTCGAGGAACATCCCTTGGGTATGTCTTTAAAGGTGAGGTATTGCGATAGTCAAAAAATATTGCAGCCTACTCATGTGTTATTTAACGGTGGGACAGTTTCCTCCCCACAGATTCGTCACAGAATTATAGAATGCTTATTGGACTGGACGGGAACCCAGCCGCAATCACTAAAGTCAAAATACGATACAGCAGTGGCTCTTGGGGCTGCATACTATGCGCGCTTAAAATCTACCCAAGAGGGTATCCGCATCAAATCTGGTACCACCCAATCGTTTTATATCGAAGTGGAAGCAGCTCAAATGCCGATTCCGGGTTACGTGCCTCCCAAAAAAGCTATTTGCATCGTACCCCAGGGAACCGATGAGGGAGTTTCCTTGGAACTCGAAGGAAAAATATTCGCACTCATTCCTGGGACTCAGGCAAAGTTTCGCTTTTATGCCAGCCGCTTCCGTCCTCAAGATCGCTGTGGAACGGAAATACTTCGTGCTGATGAAGTCCTCGAAGATGTCATACCTATGTCTGTTGATATTCGTAGTGATGATGAAGAATATAAAAACCCTATACCTGTAACTCTAGGAGCCAAACTATCTGAATTAGGTATCCTTGAGCTTTTCCTAGAGAACCAGGAACTCAAGCAAAAGTGGCATCTCACCCTTGATGTAAGGTAAGTGTCAAATACCCGGCCCTAAAGAGACCGGGTTTCCTGGAGAAATTTGATGAAACCTCGTTTTTTAATTGGTGTCGACCTAGGAACAACAAATTGCGCCCTCAGTTATGTAGATATGGAATCTCCGGATCATACTGTCCAAAGCTTCAAAGTACCTCAGTGGGATGGTATGGGAGTCATAGAGTCACCGCTGTTGCCATCTTTTATAGCGTTTCTCAGTAAGGCTCAGATCAAACGTCAGGAAAAACGTCTCGATTTCCATGATAGAGCAGAAACTGTGTCCACACTTATTGGTCAGGAAGCAAAAAACCTAGGAATTGAATCCCCCGGCCGGGTGATTAGTTCCGCGAAGTCATGGCTTGTTCACAGAGGTATCGATGCGGAATCCCCCATTCTTCCCTGGAACTCCGATAGCATTATTGGCAAAAACCGCATATCACCCGTGAATGCCTTGGGCCAGCTGCTTTCTCATCTGAAGCGCGCATGGCAGCAGAACATCGGAAACCAGTTCGGAGCCTTATTTGCCGACCAATATGTCGTCGTTACGGTTCCCGCATCTTTTGATACCATCGCGCAACAATTGACCCTTAAAGCGGCAAAACAGTCAGGATTTCCTTCAGAAACTAAGCTTCTTGAGGAACCGTTGGCAGCCTTTTATGCTGCTGCCCATAGCAATCCCAGCATCTTAGAACAGAAAGGACGCATTCTTGTTTGCGACATTGGGGGCGGTACCACTGACTTCACTTTGTTGGAAACATGTGTTCAAGAGGGTAAGTACGTCACCAAAAGAACAAAGGTAGGACCTCACATTCTTCTAGGAGGTGACAATATAGACCTTGCCCTAGCTCATCATTTGGAGCGCCAGTTTTTAGAAAAAGGCCAACAGTTGCCCTCAGAAGCCTGGGCAAAGTTAGTCGCTTGTGCACGATCTACAAAAGAAAAAGCTTTAGCAGTAGAGACAGAACAGGATATTCATATCAGCCTTGATATTGGCAGCGGTCATCTCTTTTCCTCGACTTTAAGCACCCATATTTCGCGTTCCACAGTATTAGAGATTGTCAGTGCCTTTGTTCCGTACTGTAGTAGCGATGCCTCGGTTCAAGAACCAGAAATAAGTTTCAAAGAGTGGGGATTGCCCTACGCCCATGACTGCGCCATCACTCGACACCTGGCACAGTTTCTCTCTACTACCGCTATTGACCACATACTATTTGCTGGGGGAACCGCACGTTCCTCATTTATTCGCCAAAGAATCATAGAGACCATTGAAAGCTGGCAAGATCAAAAAATTACGATGATTCATCACAAGGATCATCACCTAGCAGTAAGCTTGGGAGCTTGCTGCTATCAGTTAGGGCAACAACAAAAAGGAGTCCAGGTTGAGGCCAACTATCCCTATAATTTAATTATAGCTGCAGAACAGCACGGTGCCACCATTGGTATCTGCATTTTATCAAAAGGACAAAAATACGGGGAAGAAGTCACCATTGATCGCCAATTTAAAGGATTGGTTAACCGCCAGGTGCAGTTCAAATTGTATCGTGAAGATAATAACAAGATGACTGTGGGAGATATCGTTCCCCTGGATGCTAGCACATCGCTAGTTGGAAATCTTAGCACCAAACTTAATGCTAAGTCGAAAGCAGCTCGCGCCATTGATATTGAAATTTCTTGTTCCTTACATATTACAGGGATACTTGAACTATCCTGCTCTAGAACAAAAGAGCATGGAGGAGAATCCTGGCCCATTACATTCGACCTCCAGTCCAAGCAGGAGTCCACTCCCTCCTCTGGATCATTGAACTTGCAGGTCTCTCTTGAGGAATTGTCCCCCACCATCAATAACATCTTCGGCAAAGGTAAAAGGCCGACAACATCTTCACCAAAGCTTTTGCCCCAACAACTGGAACAAATCTTAGGAGTTAAGCGCAAGGACTGGAATCTTCAGGAGTTACGGATGATCTGGCAACTGATATCCCCCGGCATGCATCGCCGCTCCCGGTCTGAGGATCATGAAATGGTATGGCTTAATTTAGCCGGTTTCACTTTAAGACCCGGTTTTGGGACTTCAAGAGATGCTGAATATATAGAGGATATTTGGAATCTATTCGCCAGCGGTCCTGCCTTTCCGAAGAAAGCTTCCAACCAAGTGCAATGGCATATCATGTGGCGACGTCTTGCAGGCGGTTTGAACCATTGGCAGCAGGAGCAGGTCTTTGAAAAAATCTGGCCCCTGCTACGAAAAAAAGAGGACATGCAACCGGAAGTATATTTGCTAGCTGGGTCGCTGGAGAGGTTAGAGGCTAATAAGAAAATCCAGCTCGGACGGCTTATAATTAATGACCTTGTCTATGGTAATAAAACTTTGCTTGATAGCAAACTCTGGTGCCTGGCTCGTCTTGCTTGCCGCTGGCCTTTATACGGTGAAATCTCGTGGATATTGCGCCCTGCCATCGTCGAACAATGGGTTGCGCAACTTTTGCATCTCAATATCCAGCAGGAAAAGCACCTCCGTATGCTAAAAATGTTCTATAGCTGGGCAGGTCGCATCGTTAAGGATCGTGAATTTGATCTTAGCCAAAACTGCCGTGAGACCATCCTGGAAAAATTATCGCTAATGGGAGCTAGTGAGGAACAATTAACCTCTGTCCGAGAATATATTCCCATGAATCGCCATGACCAGAATCTACTATTTGGAGAAGAGTTGCCTTTTGGCCTGCAACTGTAATCATAATAATCCTGTCTTTTTTCACATTGGTGGATCATAGTAGCTCAGCGATGATATTCAGCCTCTTTGGCCATTTCTATAGCGTGATTAGCTCCTTCATAGTCACCCATTTTAATGCGACATTGGGAGATAAACTCCCACGCCTTGCGTTTGAGTAGAACTTCTTCCGGTAAGAATAAATCCACCGACCTTAAAGCCCATTGTTCAGCCTGTTGCTCCTGTCCTTTTGCGAAAAGGACTTTCCCCATAAGTAAAAGAATTCGCCCATCCTTATAGTCAATCCGATAAGCACGTTCAAGAGAGGATTGGGCGAGTTCAAGCTGACCAGAAGCCAGATCTTCCTTAGCCTTGTTTAACAACATTGAAACGGCAGGCTTTCTTCTTTTGAAGTGTTTTTGCTGAGCCTCAGGACGGTAAATATCCTCCTTTTTCTGCGTCTTATTTTGGTCCGGGAATGTTCCGGTGTGTTTGGCCTCATCTTTGCCGTCAGACGGCATATAGGTAACACAGGAACTAAATAAAAGTGAAAATACAACTAATCTGCATCGCATCAGCTATCCCCTAGGAAAAGTTTCTTCCAACATCATGATGTTAAAGCAAAGCATCTGGAACTCACATGCCGAGACTCTTTATTGGCAGACTAATTCCCAAACAAACTTTTAAACCAATCAAATATCGGTTTTACTGACTTTATGCAAGGTGCTGTTGTTTCAGGTGCCGAACCGGGAACAAAAGGAATTTGGCGTACCTGCTGACAAATTTCGAAACTGCGTCCTCCCGTCTTTTCGTCTATCCAAATATATTCCACTCCGGATAGTTGATGATACTCCATGGGTTGCAAAGATATTTCTGCCATGAGCTTAGCCCAAACTTGTAAAGAGCCTGAAGACCCTGTTAAAGGAGTCGGCTCATTATCATCGCGCCCCATCCATACCACAGCAATTTTATCCCCTGTAAATCCGGCAAACCAACTATCTCTCTTATCGTTAGTTGTTCCCGTTTTACCAGCACTGCGTAAGGTTTTAGGTAACAGACGATAAGCGCTTTTACCGGTACCTTCGTACATCACAGTCTGCAATGCATACTGTACGATATGAGCCAGCACTGGAGAAATCGATTGCATCATCTTTGGAGAGTAAGCTTGAAGTATTTTTCCTTTGTAGTCGACAACATAACGTATACTACGCGGTTGCATCCGATAACCATTAGATGCAATGGTTTGAAACATGTTCAATACTTCCAGAGGTGAAAGCTCAATGCTACCTAACAGCATGGCTGGGTTGGTTGGAATTTCACTGCTAACCCCTAGCTGCACCATAGTATCGCGCACGTTTTTCGATCCGAGCTCCATACCCAATCTGACAAAAGCTTGATTATAAGAGTATGCTAAAGCCTGATATAATAGTATGCTCCCATGGTCTCTACCATCGTAGTTCTTAGGTTCCCACAGAGTTCCATCTTCAAGGGGAATCGATACTTTCTTGTCGTCCACAACGCTGGCTAAGCTGAAATGAAACGGTTCTTTCAGGGCTGTCAGAAGAATCGCCGGCTTCACCAAGGAGCCGATAGCACGACTGGCATCGAGCGCACGATTAAATCCAGCAAAGCCCGCTTGCTTGCCTGGAACAATGGCCTCGATATCCCCTCCCGAATTGGCTACGATGACAGCCGCCTCAAGGGATCGGCCTGCTACCCCCCAATTTTCAATATGCTGTTCCACATGATTTTCAGCGGCCCACTGGGATACCGGGTCAAAAGCTGTAAAGATTCTCATTCCTTCTTGCTGTAAGTCTTCAGCATCATAATCCCTAGCTAAGTGACGCTTAACCAAATCGAGGTAACCTGGATACTTGAGGGTTTGTGACTTTGGTGTTTTAGCGAGAGTGATAGGCTTACTAGTGGCCCGAAGATATTCTTCTTCCGTTATTTTATGGGTCTCAAATATTTGCTTAAGAATCTTGTTACGCCGTTCCAGGCAACGCTCAGGATAGAGTCGAGGATTATAGTAGGAAGGACCATTAACAATGGCTACCAGAAGAGCGGCATCCGCTAAATCTATTTTATTGATAGGTAAACTAAAATAGTATTCAGCTCCTAATCCAAAACCATGAATGGCGCGCGAACCATTCTGACCTATATACACTTCGTTAAGGTAGGTTTCTAAGATCTCATCTTTTGAATAGTTGAGCTCCAAAAGAAAAGCATATACGGCTTCCAGAACTTTTCGTTTTATAGTTCTTTCAGAGTCGAGATAAAAATTCTTTACAAGCTGCTGCGTGATGGTACTGGCTCCCTGAACATAGCGCCTCGCTTTGATATTCGTGAAGAGGGCCCGCAAAATACCCTTAATGGAAACACCGAAGTGCTGATAGAACCCTTGATCCTCAGCAGCAATTAAAGCATCGACCAAGTGCTGCGGTACTTGTTGCAACTTGATCAATTTCCTATCTTCGAAATCGTGAGGATAAATCCCCCCGATGAGTAAGGGCTCCAATCTTTCCACATCTGTGGGTTGGTCATTCACAGTAAGTTCCGAAATTAAATGCCCTTCTATTTTAATATTTATAAGCTTGCTAGCTGATTTCTCATCCCAAAAATCAAATGCACGGCGATAGATAGAAATGGCTTGTTTATCCTCAGCAAATTCGCCTGGGCGTTCCACATGGCGCTGTCTTTTATAGCCTGCCTCACTGAGTTCGCGGCGTAGATCCGAAAGATCTACTTGTTTACCCACAAACAGTTCCATAGGCCTACCATAGACCAAGGAAGGCAGCCGCCATTTACGACCACTGAATTTACTGGTTACGATAAAATTGAGGTAAATCAAACTAGCCAGAACAGCACCCAGGGCTACAAGGCTTCCAACTAATACAAGTTTTTTCGAGGAAAGTTTCACGAGCGCCTCACTCTTTTTTCTCAGCAGCAATTGTTTTAAATATTTTATTCCATCTCAGTCCAGTAGTAATTAGCCAGCTGCCCGGCAACTAGGCTGACCATACCGTTTTAGGTAGCCTTATACTGCTGAAGTGTTCGAAAAAATAGTAAGTCGGCGTGTAGGGATATCCTAGCTTGCTAAATTTACATATCTTTTTTTACAAATTGCTACAGACAAATAAAAATTCAAGAATTTCGTTGTAATAGCCGATCTAATAAGCGGTTGCTACTTACTTAGAGGACACTATGCAAGCTCAATTCTGGTTCCTAATTGTCATAGCTGCATTTCAATTTGGATGCATTTCAGGGGAAAGTATCGAATATGTTGAAGGAACCTTTGACGAATACTATCGCCTGCACTGGCAACCCTTTGTTAAAGAGAACGAAAAACCCCACAAAGAGAGTAAGTTTCAGAGGCGTCAAGCTAGCCCTGTTACCTGCACGAAGGATGTTTTAAAGAATCTACCAGAGGAATGCGTAGAGAGGGATCGGCGCGGTCTCAAGCGCCGCCGCAGAACATCAGCGCAAAGATTTTGACTTCCCAACCACATTTTCAGATTATCCATTAAAATTATTTTAAAAAAATGCGATTATTATATCCAGTAGACCTTTGATATGCTCCTATCTGAGTTACTAGGGAATGCGTTAGGTGAAGTGCACATTTCAAGGGAGTGGTCCTCTTTGCAACTAAGTTTTGAGTTTAAAGATAAAACCAGAATTGCCACCCTTATCGCTGAACGCGTATCTGACGAACTTGAGCACATTCGCAAGTCCGCTGGTGCAGCCCACCATGGCGCCACCCACGATGATGCCGTAGCTAAAAATAAGTATGACACCCATGGACTTGAATTATCATATCTCGCCGGATCTCAATATGCCCGCGCCCAGCAATTAGCCCAGGAGCTAAGTTCCTTTAAAAAACAAACACTCGTCCCTTATCAAGATCACAAACCAATCGGACTTATGGATTTAATTACCATTTCTGGACCAAAGGGTACACGACGTCACCTCCTCCTTTCAAAGTACTGCGCAGGTATTGACATCGAGTATGATGCCAAAAAGATAGTAGTAATCTCCCCAGATTCCCCTTTGGGAGTGGAGTTGATAGACTGTTGGCGAGGTGATACTATAACCGCTGGGCCAAATGGTTCACAACTATTTGTAATTACAGAAATAATATAGCATCCGTCAAGAATTTTGTGGTTAAACATCTAATTTGTCTTGTATATCCTTTCATTTCAGGTTAAAACCCAGCGCAAACAAAAAGACGCACTCCTTTTATTTGAGTGGTCATTCATGCAGCACTACAAGCTGTCACAGTAACGAAAAAAGCAGTAGGCTTTCAAATAGGGGGGCTAGCTGCCATTATTAAAAAGAAAGAAATTTATGAATCAAGACCTTGATTTCGCGTCCCTTGGCCTCAGTTCTGACATCGTCGACAACCTCAACACCATTGGTTTCACAACTCCCACTCCCATTCAAGCTAGCAGCATACCCGAACTCCTTAATGGCAATCGAGATATTTTGGGATTAGCGCAAACGGGCACGGGAAAAACCGCAAGCTTTGCCTTACCAATCATCGAAAAAATTGATCCTAATTTGCGACAGGTTCAAGCTCTTATCCTAGCTCCCACTAGGGAACTCGCTAAACAGATCGCTGAAGAAATTAACAGATTGCGCGGTAAAAGACGTATCGATGTCGTTACCATTTATGGGGGAGCTTCCTATGAAGGACAAATCAGGCCCATTCGCAATGGCGCTCAGGTGGTCGTTGGTACTCCAGGACGCGTTATAGACTTATTACAAAAGAACATCCTGAAACTAAACCAGATCAAGTTCCTAGTTTTGGACGAAGCCGATGATATGCTTAACATGGGCTTCATTGATGATATCGAAAAAATCTTGAGCTTTGCCGCTGATGATCGTCGGATGCTGTTATTTTCAGCAACCATGCCTCCTCAATTGTCTCGTATTGTCGATCGCTACATGAGCGACAAACTAGAGATAAATCTACGCCCGCAAGAACTCACGACAGACCTCACAGAGCAGATGTATTACGAGGTTTATGAATCCGATAAACTTGAAGTGTTACAGCGTGTTATCAAAGCTAACCCTGAATTCTATGGTATCGTTTTTTGTCATACTAAGGTTGAGGCTGATGAGGTCAACCATCAATTGGCCCGGTCTGGCTTTTCTTCAGATGCTCTCCATGGCGACATCAGTCAAAACCAGCGCGAAAAGATTGTGCAACGATTTAGAAATAAGAAGCTACAAATATTGGTAGCAACGGATGTTGCAGCCAGGGGTGTTGATATCAAGTCATTAACCCATGTGGTCAATTATTCATTGCCACTCCACCCAGAGTCATACGTTCATAGAGTGGGAAGAACAGGCCGTGCTGGTGAAAAAGGAACAGCCATTAGCCTTGTGACTCCCCAAGACCGCCGCCGATTAAGAACGATTCAAGGTGTAGCGAAGGGTAAACTCGAAAAACAAACTCCTCCTTCGATCCAAACTATTATTACAGCTCAAAAACAAAAGATTTTTTATGTCTTAGCCCACGCCCTCGATGAGTTGCAACAAAACGATCAAGACAGCAATTATGAGCACTATTTCAATCTTTCAAAAAATATCCTTGCCGATGTACCGCCCAGCCAGGCAGTTGCTGCACTTTTGCAGATTTCCTTTGGCTCAAGCCTAGTCGAAAAAGAGTATAGGCCCATTCAAGTTCCCAAATTTAGCCAACAACGTGATCGTTATCGTCGCGGAGGTGGTGAATATTATCGTCGCTCCCGCTCTGACAGTAGGTCTCGTAACGATCGTTCAGGTTCTTCTGATAGGCGTAGTCGCCATGGAAGTAACCGCAGAAGGTCAAGCAGCCACGGGAACTCAATAAATAGCGGCAATAGTCGTTAAAGAATATCCGGGATCTCGGAAATATAAGCTATGTAATAGGGAAAGAGCAGAGAACTCTTTCCCTATTTTTGATAGTAAACTTTAAAACGGACCCTGCGGTTACGGCGCCTGTCAGAGTCTGACTTGTTCGTTTCGAATGGACGTTGTTCGCCAAAGCCAACAGGTATCACCTTCTCCCTGGGAAAGCCAAATCTATCAACAATCCATGCCACAAC
The DNA here is from genome assembly GCA_050293845.1 of Pseudobacteriovorax sp. GTDB lineage: Bacteria > Bdellovibrionota_B > Oligoflexia > Oligoflexales > Oligoflexaceae > DT-89. The sequence goes on from JBNKNM010000019.1 coordinate 18,120, forward strand.
CGAATCGGCTCGTCTTTCACTAAGATCCATATTGTAAATCTCAGTACCGATGGCGCAAGCATGTCCCTCAATGACCAGTTTTTCTATGGTTCGACTTTTTAGAACTCTATCGAGCCTCCTGAGTTTAATGCGCTCAATACTGCTTCGCACTCTATCGGAGTTGAAGTCGAACAATACATCTTCCAGTACTACAATTTCATCAGGTGCAAGCCTGGCCGATAGAACCTTTACCTTTTTAATATGAGGAATTAGTTTTTTTCTAGCAGGAAAAGGGTCGAACGACCAAGCCATCCCTAGAAAATATCTTTGGTCTGCCGATGAAATAGCATGTCTCATCTCTGACCCCGCCCCCACTTGAAAAAAAAGTGACTTATTTGGCTCATACCTAAGAGCTGCTACTCCTTCAGCTACGGAGGCATTACGAGGAGAAATGGAACTAAAATCTTTATTGGTATAGGAACCATAACTTTCTAATATAAACCGCAGGTATGTACTTGGAATCTTTAGTCCCCATCCTGCAGAAAAAAGCCATTGATCCTGAAAAGGCTCAATGGGAGTATCATTATCAAAAGCAATGGAAGAGCCAGAATTGCGCCAACGATGGCCTATATTTATGGCTGTGGAAATCAATCCAAAATCGATTTCACCTACCAACTCTAAACTATAGGCTGGCCATTTTTCATCACCGGTATAAGGATTATTGACAACTCTGTTATAATTAGCAGTGGCTACAACGGATAAACCCCAGAAATCTAGAGGAATAGGCATCCACTTGATACCGGCTCTGATTTCCGTATTCCCCATCTTATTGAATTGTCCATGATACACGGAATTATTCCGCACCTCCTGATGAACGATATGAGGAATGGCTATATTGATATCCAAATTTGGAGTGATCCCTAGAGCCACATTAAAATCCATTCCTGATAGACTGTCATTATACTCCTTATACGTATCAGGATTATCTTCAAGATTATTATTAAAATAGGGAAGAGTGTTGACAGCATAATTTAGGTGCAACCCCAAGCTTAACTGCCCCTTACCCAGTGGTTTTGCACCATGTACAGTAATATAATCGTTAACACTATAAGCAGGATTAAAATTTTGATGATCAGAACCTATAATATTTCCGAAAGCCGGTATCGAGAAAAGTAGGCCGGTAAATATAATCAACCTGAAATGCATAAAGAACTCCGCTCAGCATAAACGACAAAGATCAACAACACCCATTTTTGCAAAAGACTTACCAAAACATTTGCTTTTTAAATCATACTCTTAGTCTATGTGTAGTGGCTGGTATGTTTAGGAGTGTCTAGGTCATTGACACTTATTAGCGGAGGTTTTGCTACAAACGTGATGTAACTATAGGAAGGGAGCATCAGAAAAGGGAGACCTTATATGGCCTCCCAATTTACCGACTAGTAATCAGCGACTATTGTAAGTCCAGAATAAGCTCTGTAGCCTCGTACCATGATGTAGTAAGTACCTGATGCATTCGAAAAGTTGCAGGTTTCATCATTTCCACTAGCGTAAGGTCGGCAATCATAAGAACTCGTTGTCGGCTCAGAACCGAATCTTACGTAAAGGTCAGCATCACCTGTACCACCGGAAATGTTAATACTCAAGTCACTGGCTTCTGATAGAACAACTGTAAATTTTGTTTCAGAACCTCTCCCTCCAGATAGGTTTTCAACAGGTTGTCCTGATTCAAGTGTATCACCTGGATCGGTGGGGGGATTCGTATCAGTTGCTAATAAACTTTTGAACCAGCAAGTAGGACGAGTTCCTTCGGTATAACCAGTATAGCCTTCTGTTCGCGAACAAGTGTAGGGGACGGATTGCCGCTCTGACTCAGAACTATTGCTTCCTTGGACTCCTGGTATGACGTTAGCATCCCATTCGTTATCGTCATTACATAGTGCTCCAGCCATATATGTATCTAACCGACATTGGCCGGCGGGATGTGAGGTAGAGGTTCTACTTACTGTAGCTGTATCAGGAGTTTCGTATTGTGATGTCGTTCCCCCTAGTGCAGAAAGGAGGTCAGCTAAAGATTTACCACCAGCCATTGTCCGGTAGCAAAGGTTCTGATCGTCATCGGTAACCCAAGCAGAATCACAAAGTTCTTTCGCATAGGGGTTAACAGATTCCCTAAAGGTAGCATTTAAGCTCAGGTCATCTCGCCATAATTCACGGGCGCAGCTGATAGTAGCAAAATAGTCCGACTGACCTTCACTAGCCGCCCAGTTTCCACTATAGAATGGGTAACCACCGACATGGTGACCAATTTCATGGCAAAGAACAAGGGCAAAGCCATCTCTAGTAACTTCAGGGCGTCTTGCCAACCCTCCATACATATTCACCGACCATGTGCTCCCTGAGCGAGAAGCACTCGCATTAACTGTGCTATCTGTCCATAGTCGATTAACTCGTAAGCGAGCCCCAAACTGCTCAGAAATAACAGGGCCATAGAAAGCTTCAGCCTCATCAATGACGGCATTAAACTCGCTTTGATCTATGCTAGTAATACTTGCTAGAGTATCTTGCAAATGAAGATTGTTATCAGGTAAAAACTTTGCCTGCGCTGCTGATGCATAAAGCACAAGGGGCGACACACCGGCTATTAACTTCGTGAGCATAAATAATTCCTTATAGAAGATTTCTGAACTTTTCCAAACATACCTGACCGCTTAGCCAAAATCAATTTAGAATTGAATATCATTTAAAATTAAATTTATGTTATTGGCCCTCAAAAATGCGGGCTCTTTGTATCACAAGTATCCTTTTGGTAAACCTCCAGCTCAAGTCTCCCCATACACTTAATAGAGTTAAATTCGATACTTTTTGCCTCGTGCCTCGATTCAGGTAAAGTTAGTAATTTGATAAGCAAGGAGTTTAAAGAAAAATGCGAACTCAGTCTTTCAGACCCAGGTTCAATAAAAGTAAATCACTTTCTTTGTGAAGTACGAATCAATATAATTTATTTTACATTATAGGCCGTTTCCCCAATCAGCGCTTCATTGGGATGGGTAATTGCGAAACTAAGTTAATGATGTGCATTATTCAAACTTAAATGAAATCTTTTTTGCAATGAGTAATACTACCTATTATCCTGCAATCAATCAGTTATATTTACTCTATAACAGAATGTTTTTTGAGAACGCCACATATGGCGAAATTTTTCTCAAAGATGCGAAACATTCGATATCGGAGATATGACTCAACCCTCGGAATGTGAACGACTCAGCCCTAACGCCCCGAACTTCCAATACTAAGCGGCTTTCGTCGCTTTTATCTTCTTTTTTAACGTTTCTCTGTGAGCGTGCACGGGTAGCTTTCGCTGGCCGCATCTCTTGGTGCTAAGGTGTTCTAGAACAGTATTCATGTTTTGAGGATTATCAACGATTTTACAGATTGTTTTATGGCTAAAGTTGAACATAATTTAAAATAAAGGATAAATAAACCCCTGTTTATTTCTTAGGTCATCCACAAGTTTAAAAAGATCAGATACTTAACTTCAGAACGACCTTCTATGACATACATGCAAACTCCCAAAACCTCATAATTTGGCATATTCAAAATGCTGAACATTCTTTTCGCTAAATTAAATGGCACAAAAGCTTTCCGCTCCCCTGCGGGCTTCCTTGAAATTTAAGTTTTAGAAATGAAAAGCTTAGTGATTCCAGCATATGACGAAGGAAAATTTGTTATCTTAATGGAAGACTTTCTCTGGATAGCAAAAAATGTCAAAATAACTTTGCCGTCAATTTTTATGCTTCGCATCACTATCGCTAATTTTATTGATGCTGAACTTCGGCGCAAATAAATTTACAGCCCGGTAGGTTTTGTCATGTTTAGAAAAAATGCAGCAGTATTGCTAATTAAGTGCCCCGATCAAAAAGGACTAATTCTCAAGGTATCGAATTTTATCTTTGAGAATCGAGGCAACATTATCGATTGTGATCAGCATGTGGATCAAGAGCAAAAAATTTTCTATATGCGGATTAGTTGGAGTCTAGAGAATTTTCTCATCCCCAAAGAAAAAATCCGTGAATATTTCGAAAATCTTGTCGGCAAACCTCTAGAGATGGACTGGGTTATCCATTTCATGGAACGAAAACCACAGATGGCTATTTTTGTATCAAAGTATTCTCACTGCCTTTTCGATATTCTGGCTCGCGTACACTCTGGAGAACTAAAGGTAGATGTACCGATAATCATTAGTAATCATAATGAATTTAAAGAAGATATCGAAAAATTTGATATACCGTTTAAGCATATTCCTGTTACCAAACAGAACAAAGCAGAGGCTGAAGCCGAGCAATTGGAAGTGCTAAAAAGTTACGACATCGACTTCGTCGTTCTAGCGCGCTACATGCAAATTCTTAGCCCTAACTTTGTCTCCCACTATAGGGAAAAAATTATCAATATTCACCATTCTTTCTTACCAGCATTTCCCGGGCCTAAACCTTATCACTCAGCGTTTAACCGGGGGGTGAAGATCATCGGTGCCACTAGCCATTACGTAACTGATGATCTCGATGAAGGTCCTATTATCGAACAGGATGTTACAAAACTTGGCTATAAGGACGATGTTCAAGACATGATCCGTAAGGGGCGGGACTTAGAAAAAATAGTCCTAGCCAGAGCGGTATTCAGGCACGTGAACCGCAATCTCATTGTCAATAATAATCGCACCATTACTTTCTAGCGACTCATTTATAGCCTTCGAAAAAGTCTGAAAGTCATTTCGTGAAATTTTTTGCCGCCTCGATATATCGGCATGTCCACTGATTTTCTATAAACATGCACGGTTACGATACAATTGAGACCTTGTCCCATGGATAGCTTTCCTAATTGAGATTATTGACTCACCAGCTCAGGGGCATAAGTTTAGGATCTGTGAACTACTTACCTTAGGGCATAATTCGTCCTTTGCATATAAACTGTGACAAAAGAAGCTATTCTTCCGCCCTATTCAATCCTAGATAAAATCTTTTCTCTGCATTAAAAAATTGAAAATCTTATCATTTCTATAGCTTACAGATATTTTTCACTATCCCTCCCCGATTCCCGATAGCTAGGTTGAGAGCCTTTGTCATAGCTATTAGTTGAGGATAACCTATGAAAAATTTATGGCCCTTCCTTATTGGGGGAGCATCTTGTTTATTGCTGAGCTGTGGCACCAAAGATACCACAGAAGGAACCGACACCGATCTTATAGATGATGAAGTTGCTGCTGAAGCAGCATCTGTCAATATTGAAGAAATATTAGATCTTTTAAGCGATACCAATGTTACTTCCTCCGCCAATAGCAGTTGGCAGCTGCAATCAAATAGAAATCAAATAGAATACTCTATCAAAAGAACCTGCAGTAAGGGGGAGCTTGCAACTACAGTCACTGTGGAAAAAAACGTCACGGGTACAATTTCCTATGCAAGAGCAAAGGCCACTATGCTACGAACCGTGGCAGGAAAAGGCACAATCGCCAGAAAATGGAGTAAAGATAAGCAAGCCCTAGATTGTCTTGACACGAATCAAGCCGTTGCTTTCGATTGGAGTAAAACGGGCATTACAGGTCTTATGGTAACGATTAATTTCGAGCGTAACCGCACTGACAGCATTACCAGAACTTTAAAGCGCAACGATCAAGAACTCACTAAACATATCACTTGGTCGGCAGCAGGGAGCCGTGATATGACCTGGCTTAGCCATATTGACAATGAAGACGGCACCTTCTCACGTACCATAGAAATGTCGTCCCAAGTTACGAGGGAGCGGCTGATTGCAAACGATCTCCTGGAAAACCAGATCAGCATGAGTCTTAATATCGCTAGCAGTGCAGAATTTCCTTTACAAATAACAACTGTCCGCAACGATGAAACCTTCAGCCTGGTTAGCAAAACGATCGCATCAGGACAAATAGAAAGTACTGCAGCGTCAGGACAGAAAATAGTGACTACGTTTGATCAACTACAAGTAAGTTTTTCTGCTGCAAGCTGTCAAATGGTATCTGGTTCGCTACAGCTTACTTTTTTTGAAGTAGATGACACACAAGCTGCTAAAGTATTAAAATTAGAGGTCGAGGACGGTGAATTTACCATGACAGATATCACCGACTCTGGCAGTCCTCAAACTATCGAAGATTTTGACTATGATCCTTGCCAGCTCGCAAACTTCAAATAATCTTCTTATGGGATTTGAGCTCATGCTTTTGAGCTCCTTGTTCATCAGATGCATTGTCGCTCTCCCCCTGTTCCAGATAACGCTTGATATACTCCCTTCTGAAGGAAAATATATTGTCAATGTCTTTTCTGATAAAAGGTTCTAAAAATTGATTACCAATGATACCAAAAGGAACTTTATAATGAATGGTATCTACCATTAGGGTTCCATTCTTGACAGGATAGAATTGATGGGTGTGATGCCATACACTGTAGGGTCCCTTTAATTGGGTGTCCATAAAGCTCCGGTTTTCCTGCCAATTAAGGATTAAGGTTTTCCATTTTACAGGAATACCATGAATCTTTAACCGATAGTCGATCTCTGAACCTTCCCTAACAGCACCTGAAGTGAGCTTTTCGATTTTAAACTGCAACAAAGGTGGGGTAATATTTTCTAGATTATAAGGGTTCGAAAAAAAAGCAAAGACTTCATTTACTGAACGATTAATATATTGTCGCGCGGTAAACGTTTCACAATCAACCAATTTTTCATTGTTCCCCACAGGCTTTCTACCATAAAGCTCACCCAGAGCTCCTTCTAAGAGTGGGTACTGAAATTTGAATGATAATTCTTGCAGCCTTTTTGCCTGCACTCTCTGGCCATCCACCGCAATAGTAGCCATTTCCCCTAGACCAAGCTTGATTAAAGAACGCGGTGCCGGTAGCAAGGCTGGTCGCCCTAATTGCTTGGCTAATTGGTAAGTTAGCTGCTGGTTGCTGACCACATCGGGACTTACACAATTGATAGGGCCATGATATTTATCATTTTTTATAGCCTGCACTATAATTTGGATAAGGTCCTGCTGATGAATCCAGCTGAATGGTTGCTGACCATCGCCAACACGGCCTCCTAATCCCCACTGAAATATTTTCTTGAGCTTTTCCCCTGCGCCACCACCACGACCTAAAACGACACCAATTCTTAGAATAACCAATCGCTCTGCAATGGTTTGCTGCTGCCATGTAGCCTCCCATTTGCGGACCAGATGGGAAAGAAAGCCCTCTCCTGGAGGGGAAGATTCGTCACAAGGTTCCCTTGTGTTATTGGGATAGTAGCCGATAGCTGATGCGGTTATAGCAAATTGAAGAGGTTTTGATTGCGAACGTTCTAATGCAGTAATTAAGAGCTTAGAGCCTTCAACTCTTGATTGTTCCAAGCGGTGTCGCACAGATTTCGTCCAGCGCTTTGCTGCAATATTTTCCCCAGCTAGATTGATCACCCCTGTAAAGTCTACATCTGGTAAAGTAATTTGTGCTTCCTTTTCAGAATACTCGATATAATGGATAGGAAGATCCAAACTCTTAGCAGCTCTGTTTTTATTTCTAGTGAGAATATATAATTCGTACCCTTCTGAAAATAATTTGTAGACTAAATCTTGACCAATAAAACCAGTTCCACCCACAATTAAAATTTTCATGAAGACCTCCTTAAAAACCTTTAATGCTGCAAATATTCTTCGACAATCCCCTGAACAGCCTTAACCCAGGCACCACTACTATTCAGTGCAGGGATGAGTAGAAATTCTTCACCACCTGCTTTTTTGAACTCTTTTTGAGCTTCCATACCAATTTCTTCAATCGTTTCAAGACAGTCAGCCGTAAAAGCGGGGCACATGACTACCAGACGCTTAATACCACGATTTGCTAGCCCCACAATTTGGTCAGCAGTATAGGGCTTAATCCATTCCGCTCGACCTAGCCGTGATTGAAACGCCTGGCTCCATTCAGAGCTATCAAGTTTCAACTCCTTTGATAAGCAACTACTTGTGGCATAACACTGTGCGCGATAGCAAAAGCGATTCTTAGCTGTAATTTGCTCACAACAATGATCTCCCTGCAGGCAATTGGGAGAGGTTCGATAGAGGTGGTCTTCAGGTAGTCCGTGATAAGAGAACAGTACATGATCAGGGTTGAAAGCTTCAAGTTGTGGTCTCGCTAGCTCTCCATAAGCTTGGATAAAACGCGGATGGTTATAATAATCAGAAATGATGGAGAAAGGGGGAACATTCCATCGCTGGAGCGCTAACTCATAAAGTCTGGCCACTGTGGAACCTGTTGTTGCAGCAGCATACTGAGGATACAATGGAAAAATCAGTATTTGCGAGCTGCCAGTGGCCTCAATCTCGTCCAGTGCTTGGGATAAGCTAGGGTTTCCATATCGCATCGCCAGCTTAACAGTAGCCCTCTTACCCATAAGAACTTGTAGTTTTTCTGCAAGCTCCTCACCATAAACCATCAGCGGGCTACCCCGAGGGGTCCAGACCTTTTGATAAGCAGAAGAGGAACGTTTAGGTCTAAAGGGAAGAATAATGAAGTGTACCAGCAACCAACGAAATAGGTAAGGAAGGTTAATAACACGCCCGTCCATCAGGAATTCTTTCAAATAGCGTCTGACAGATGTCACACTAGGTTTATTTGGCGTACCGAGATTTATCAGGAGAATAGTAGGTCGTAATTTCATAAAACCTTCTTTTTTGGTAATAATAGATACATCAACTTTTACAGGAATTTAAATTATGATAGCCTTTGCCACAGGTTCAATCATCTTTTGAGTCATATGTGCAACTTATTGATCTGGCCCTAAAGCAATACTCAGGCATTATTGCTTATTCTTTGGCAGTTTTTTTGGGATTTTCCCTAAGCCACTTCAAGTTTATCAGTGCGGCTTTAACCCGTTTTATTTCGAAGCTCTTGGTGCGCGCACTGTACCCGAGTCTAATTCTCGCGACCATTCCCGTACAATATACCCCGGAGAGCCTCCTGCGAGACTGGCCAGTTCCGGTACTTGTCGCTATCCTTATCGTCCTGGGTCATCTCATTGGAAAATTCACAGTTGGCTACTTTACTGAACTTTCTAGTCAGGACTGCGGAACTTTTCGCTTTATGTGCGCCATTCCCAATTATGTGTTCTTACCCCTGCCAATTTGTGAATATTTGTGGGGGCCATCGGCTGTTGCCATTCTAGTGTTCTCAACCCTTGGAGCTGACCTCACCATGTGGGGTGTTGCCGTCCCTCAACTGCGTCGCGGTCATTGGTTGCAAAACCTACTTAGTATACCATTCGTCACTCTTCTTGTGGCAATTTTCATGGTTTTTTCAGAAAGCCAGCCAGCCTTCAAGGAGTCGATCCTGATTCACTATCTCCATGATATCGGCTCCGCGACCATCCCCCTTTCCCTGTTTTTATTAGGGTGTCATTTTGGGAAGACCCCATGGATCAGGGTTTTTACCCGACTACATTTATTTTTGATTCTCATAAGACAGGGCATTATTCCTGGTTTGTTTTTCATATTGATCTTTTGGCTGCCACTCGATGCAAGTTCCAAGCAAATTCTACTGCTAGTGTCTTGTATGCCTGTAGCTATTGCTAGCGTTATCTTAGCAGAAATGTACCATGGCAATCCTAGGTTTGCAGCCGAGCAAGTACTGCTATCACACCTGTTAGCAATCCCAACGACTTATCTATGGCTAGTCTACGCCCTACCCTACCTGGTATGATGTAGAAGGGAGGACATTACCATTGCCCAAGATACAAAAACATTATTTTCTAGCACTCTTTCTTTGGCTTACTAACTACAATTCCTTGTATGCTGATGACCTTCCAGGAGCCACATGGAGACCATTATTTTCATTATTTTTACCTGGTTACGGTCAATTCGCGGATGGAGATAAAGCATCAGGTTGGACTTATGCGGGAGTTGCTGGGCTAGGTTTGGTCTGGCAGATCAACAACGCGGAAGCCGTCGAACATATTCAAGAATCTCCTCAGTACAAAAATGCTTCCGAAGATGAGAGGAAGAATATTGAAAATCATCATCCTATTTTTCAAGAACGCACCATTTCTGGTCAGGTCCAACTGGTCACCGGGGGCCTTAGCGCTTATCAATCGTTTCGATCGATAGCACAGCGTCGCCAATTCATAGGAGAATACAGCTTTCTCAACCCACAATACTACGAAACGCCAACTGATATTCTCGCAGCTCCCTTTAATGTAAAAATGCTAACCCGCCCGACAACAGCCATTCCCCTACTGTTGATTGCTGGGTTGACTGTCCTCAATAACTCCAACCGGAGTGAAGACTTCAGGTCCGATCCTCTTGATTCCCAGGATTTAGTTTTTACATCTGCCATATCTTACAATGCCGGTACTTCTGAAGAAGCTATATTTCGTGGATGGATACTGCCATACACCTATGAGAAAACAAACTCTCACTTCTACTCAAATCTCATCCAATCTACGCTTTTTGCTCTAGCACACAGAAATCAGGTATCGATCCCCATTATTCAGTTTGGGCTTGGCTATTACTTTGGATGGTTGACCATGAAAAACAACTGGCAGGTTGCCGAGAGTATTTTTATTCATAGTTGGTGGGATGTATTTGCTCTTTCCATCCAGTATTCTAATAAACATACAACCCGGATCTTCTTGCCTCCCCTTAAAATGAAGTTTTAATTTCTCCTGAGGCTATCAACGCAGCTATATAATTCTTCCAAGTCGATGGGCTTTCTTAAGACATCTTCAGCACCAAGAGCTATAGCTTCTTGCTCGCTAGTCTCGGTGTACCCGGTTATCAGGATAACCTTGGGCTTTTTAGGATTCCAGGCTTTAATGCGCTTCAATAAATCAATACCACTGGTATCTGGCATCCGAACATCCGAAATCACTATATCAATGTCTTCATTAACAACGATATTAAAAGCGGTGTCCACATCGTTGGCTGTATATGTTTTATAGTTATTATCGTCAAAAATAAATTGTATCGATTCACAAAGATCAACTTCATCGTCAACTATAAGAATAGAGGCTGACTGTTCTGACATTCTATTTCCTTTTCATATCTATAAAGCCGAGGATATAAAGGTTAACTTCCATGATTGACGTTCAAAAACATAGGTTTACTAAAGAAATGCATATAGATCTAGGAGGATTTCGAAAATCCAATCTAATTCATTATCTTAGAATACCTCCCTAGATTCACTAATTGATTTGTGCTACCATTCTCACCCCGAAAATAAGTATAATGTATATTTTAGCCAACCTCCGCCACAATCATTGATTTAATCTGCAAAACTAAGATCTTCATACTCCTTATAAAATTTAACCCATTGAGGCCAGAGCGGTACAGTTTAGGGCAGTGGCTGTGCTAAAATTAAGACAAGCTAACGCCTGGATAAGGGTTTCCCATGTGGTCAGAAAAGCTAGTAGAGCAATTTAAACAGCAGATCAAAGAGGAGTTAGATCTAGAGGAGTCGGTAACAGGAGCAACCGGCAGAAATCAGTTGATTCAAAGCAGAATCAGGGAACTGCAAAGTTCTGCGGATAGCATAGAATTACTTAAACTCTACATTTATCTGGTTTCCTCGTTGGTTCATCATGTTCGTTATGGTAACATGAGCGCTCAACGCATTCGACAAACTATTCAGCTGGCTAGCACTATTCTGGTCTCTCAAGGAATCAAGGAAAATGTTTCACGACTTTCCTTCCTTCACGGTGAGCTCCATGTAGTCTACTCTCAAATTGAGTGGCAAAATGGGGGGCACTGGAAGGCAGCCTGGCACCAATTCTTAGGGTATCAAGTGACCCGCGGCAGTTCTCCTGGAGGAGAAGGATTTCAATACCTTTCTATGGCTAATCGCGCGTTGCGTCTAGGCCATGTAGCAAGTGCCTTAGAAGATTACGGAAAAGCTCTTCCTTTATTAACAGGTCATTTACGAGAAAAATGTCAAATTAACTTTATCCGCGCATTGCGACTCAACGATCAACTCGAAAAATCTAAGCAAATGCTTGGCAACATGAAAAAAGAAGCTCACTTATCAGCTAGCCTAGTAACAGAGTTAGCTTGGGAGGAGATGGTCCATACTTTTCTTGAAACAGGGGATCTAAACCCAATGTTGGCAAGTATTCGTAAAGGTAAAAAACACCATGCTACAAGCTATATCATAGAATTATGCCTTTTTGCCTTAGTTAGTCCTTCTAAACAATGGCTCCGTCGTGTTCCTAGCCTAGAAAACATGAAGCGAAAAAAAGATATCAAGCCAGCTCGTGGTGACACGTTCTATGAAGTAACAAAAACAATTTGGGACTGCTATGATTATCAAATTCCCATTATCAAACGTCTAACAGCCTTAGGCGAAAAGCTTACGAACCTCAATACATTGATGAATATTGACAAAGAGCTTCTCGCGTGGGCAGCAGCCACACGGTGGTTGGTCCGTTCGCGCAACCAAACCTTGATGCGTCTGACTCTCAAAGAGTATCAGTCCATGTGTCAGCGTCTAAGTGGTGGTCGTACTATAGACCTATTCAAATGTTTTGGAGATTTCCGAGATAATCAAGAACAGGATTATGCTTCCTTTGAAGACTCCGAATCATAAAGGTCATGTATCTCAAGAGGAGACGGGGAAATATCCATATTCCGGATATGGTATAATAATTTACACTGTACAAATGCTTGACACTATCGGCCGGAATATTTCTATCTCACTGAATATACACCGTTCCTTGATTCAACCTTGTAAGGCACTGTTCACAATGACGTTTCCGAATAAGGCTTTTCCTCTAGCAAACTTGCTCCGTAAGGGAAAAAGAAAAACCCTTAAAAGAAAGTAAAAATACTGATGGAACAGATTATGCATTAATTTATAGCACGTTGGCCATTGGGGTACAAATATGAAGCATACTCAACTGCTAATACTGACGCTTGCAGCCATTACGATGGCGTGTAACGAGAAAAGTTTTCAGTATAATGACGATACCGCTGCTACATTGGAAAGTGATCTAAGTGAAAAGGTATCTCGCCCCCATGAAACGGGAGAAGGTGTGCCAGGATACATTTTCTGTAAAGAACAGGGAGAGGCCAGCACAAGCGACTACAAAATCAACTGCCGTTTAGAAGCAAATAATACAAAATTAGATACTTCCTCCTCATCAAGCGATTGGAATTTGCTCACAGCAATAGAAATAGACTTCACTAAAAAGCTCCTCCCTGACGACAGCCCGTGGCATGTGGCGTTCACTTTAGGAGGTTCTGCTACTAAGCGAAGAGATGTAGTGCAAAACAGCGTCATCGAGCTAGTCCTTGATAAAATGAAGTACAGTGTTCCCACCGAGGCTGCTATTGAAAAAGCAAGCTTTTCTAGCCAACAGATCGCGCGATTTCTTTTTGGCCCCCAATCATCGGGACGTGCATCTGATTGGTTAGGATTAAATCTCGATGCACCTACCTCAGACCCTTTGCAAGCGACCATGGCCACCCCATTGGGGATTGTAAAACTAACCCTTTCATCACCCACCGGGAGTTTAGAACCCTTGGGTCCCATAAATCTCAACGGAGAAAGCCCGTGGCGGGAGATGTGCGCTTCAGCCATCAGCGGGCAAGGCACAATAGATGTTTCAGTCAGTGATCTTACTCCTGGTCAATATGCTGTAACAGTCTTTATTGGTAATTGTTTTATCAACGAAGACCAAGAATTTTTCCTAGAAAATGTGAAAAAAACAGAACCAACACAAGTGTTTTCGCAATTGACCACTCGCAGTGCTGATTCATTCAGCAATGAAACCGATATTGTGAAGTTTCGATTTATGTCAAGGGATATGATCAATTTTCGTATCAGTAGCACTGATGGGAAGTCTGTGTACATTAATTCTATACTCATCGGAAAACTTCCATAGATTAACATCCTTGGCGCAGGTCTGATTTTTCAAAACTTTATGACTAAAGGCTTTTGTCATTAATACTTTCAAAAAGATCATCGCTCAAATTAAAGTCCATATTCGCTGGATTATGGGGTTTGCCAGCATTATTTTCTGAATCCTTACCCATATCAACAACAGCATACCCTTCATCCGGTTCTTCGCCAGAAAGCTTCATAGACACGGGTTTTCTGGACATGTTACTCAAAACCTTTATGTTATGGCTGGCTTTGGTAAATGTTGGATCAAGGCTGAAAGCCTTTTTAAATGCTATTTTAGCTGATTGCATTTTTTTGCTTTTCAAGTAACACAACCCTAAATTGAATACGATTCGTGACATAATAGTAGGAGCCGCACGAACCTGAGCCATGGCTGTTTGGTAAAGCTCCAAGCCTTCAGACATTCTGTGATTTCTAATGCAAATAACAGCAGCATTATTAAAAGCGGCTACAATTTCTAAATCGGAAGACTCGCGGAGAAAATCCATAGCTATGGAAATATCACCCTCCAGTAGGGCACACTGCCCCCGACCGACAGAAGCCTTTACGGAATTCATATTAATAGATAGCGCTTCACTAAAAGTTTTTTTAGCCATGCTGACCTTATCCTGACTTAACAAACAGTGTCCAAGATCAATCAATCTATCCACATTTTTAGCGTTAAAAACGTTGGCTTCTTCGAGCATATTTTGAGCCTTCTCGTAATTGCCGAACTTCATTTCGATACGGGCCAATAAGGTGAGGGCTCTGACCTGTCGGGGACGCTCAGCTATAGCTACTTCAAGAATATCTCTGGCCTTATCAAGCTCCCCTAGCTCCACCAGTGTTTCAGTATATTCCACAGCAATTTTATGATTGTTTTTTTGCGATTCCCACAATGTTTGCAAAATTTTTGCTGCTTGAGAATGAAGAGTTTTTTCCCGTAGCAGTGCTACTTCGTGAAAAGCTTGCCGAGATTTATATGTGAGTCTTTCATACTCACATATATCGCAAATATCCTTTTTGAGCTGAGATCCGCTAATAGTTCCTGCACGAACGCGAATAGCATTATAATCCGAGGCCAAACCAATAACATTCTGATCCAAGCTTTTTCCAAGAAGGTAAACTGCTCTAGTATCAGCTTTATACTCGCTTTTAGAGGCTTCTAAAATTGTAATGGCCTCATCAATACCCATGCTGAGATCTATAATCAACATAGAATGCTTATGGAGTTTAGTTTCAGTCAAAGCTTTATGGCTATCTTCTGTACAGAGAATTTGAATTAAGCCTTGTTTTTGAAGTTCTAAAACAATTCTTTCCCGAACCTGCTTTCTTGAAACCATCACCACTGCACGTTCAACCCCTGGATGAGGGTGGTTATTTTCATCGAAAGATAATGCAGCGTGGCCCATAGTAACTCCAAAATAGAGGGTTCGTGGAATATCCCACTAGCCAATACAAAACACTTTCGGTGAGAGTTTCCTGAAAATTTAGAAAGATTTAATATAATTTCCGAGTAATTTTAAAGTGTTGAAAAAAAAAATCGATCTATGACCCCAGTAAAGATTCATCTTCAAACTCATCAATATCAGAATATTCAATAATATCATCATCAAAGTCATCATACGTGAGATCATCAAGATCATCCACTTCCCCGGTGATAATAGAACCTTCATCTGGAGATAGATCCATAGGACTAGGGTCTGTATCACTGGTAAGTACAAACATGTCACTGAGTTTAGTAATATAAGAATCAGCTTTCGGGTAGACTCCTTTCCCGGCTTTTGATGACCTCATAAACCATAACAGTGCATTCTTAATATTGTTAAAACGTAAAAACCCAAGCCCTATATTGAACATTATCTTTGATTTCGTTATAGGATCTTCGATAAACTTGAGCGCTGAATTATAGTGCTTGATGCCTTCATCAAGTTTGCCGCTACGAACATTAGAAATTCCAATGGTATTCATAAGACTGGCAAAATTGCGGTTAGTTGAAGCATCATCGGGGTATTCCTGAAAAAACTTATCTACCGTATGACTCAGGCCAAGCCCTTCTTTGGCACGTAAATACCAGGGATCTATATTAAGAGCTGATTGAAAGGAAGCCTCTGCTGCCTTCGGGTGGGATTCTCCCAGCTCAAGTTCACCAATAAGACATAGTCGCTGCGTGTTCTCCGGGCTCAGTGCTCCCGCCCGCTTCAGATATCTTAAGGCTTGTTTATGACGGCTTAAAACATGAAATAATTTTCCTATCTCATTGAGAAGTGCTACATGCTGTGAGTTATTAGCGAGAGCAGAGCGTAGGATATCCTCGGCCTCTTGATAAAGCTGCTTCTGCCGTAAGACGCGCCCGAGAACTGCTGCCAGGGGTGCTGGGTTAGGAGCTTTATTCACCACAAAATCTATATGTTTGCGGATTTTCTTCTTACTACTTAGCGTGTCAATCATTTCGGACAATTTTTTGGTATTTTTGAGATACCAAGCTCTCTCGGTTTGAAGAGCCTCAATAGTTTGATAAAAAATTCCCGCTGTGAATGGTTTCTCGACCAACGAAACTAGCGGGAACTCTTGCAATAAGCGAAAATCATGACGTTCGGTATAACCAGAAGTGATAAGAATAGGTGTAAACAATGTACTCGTACTGTTCTTGATTCTATTAAATAGTCCAATGGGGTTGAGCTCTCCCTTGCATCTCCAGTCCAAGACAATTAAATCGAACCGTCCTTCCTTAATATGAGTCCAAGCATCAGCACACGAGTCAAAAAGATAAACTTCCTGAAGCCCCAAATCGCTACAGTAGCTTCGGGTAGTGTGCTGGAAATGCAAATCTGCGTCAATCACAGCCACTGACTTGAAAGCAAACTTCTTAGGTTTGCAAAACGCTTTCAATTCCATGACGACTCCCGACTCAACAATGGGAGGAGTATCGGCGCATGATCTTAGAAAAATAATAACTTTTTAAAATAGCTCTAAATCTCATGATTTGCATCATTAATCCCAGACCTCCTTGGCAACAACCTCCAAAGTAGGGTCTATGATCCATGTTTGTAGGATGTAGCGGTCTGACTTCGTCGGTGGCACAAAGTGCGGATATCGTAATGTTGGGGGAAAAAGTACAGCACGTCCCTGCTGTGGTGTAATACTTACTTTTTGAGCAGGAAAAACCGTTTCCCCCCCTTTGGCAGTGTTGAGAAAAAAGAGCAAAGTAGCCAGCCTTACCCCGCTACCCGCAACTTGGCCATCATCATGAAGGGCACACCCTTCTCCGGGACGATAGTGGGCTAAAACATATCCATCATCGAACCAATCATGACGAGCACTTTCAGCGTAAGGCTCCGGATAGCTGAAATAGTCTTTCACTAATTTGTCTGCCACAGCTTGTATTTCTATTAGTATATTCATCCACTCCGGCTTATCAGAAAGATAAAGAAATATTCGTTTGCTATACTCTGGCTGTGGGTCAGGTTGTACTTGGGGATCTGAATCAAATTTACGAATAAAGTCTTCACAAATTTTATCAGGTAGGGCATGGTCAATAGTAACTATATTTGCTGGCAATTGTAACCTCCATCTGCTAATCTTTTCTAGTTAAGCCATGCTAAAGCTGGTAAGAGCATCTAACAACTAAGTTTTTTTTTTTACCCTAAAGCAGACTACGATTAAACCGAAGATCAGTTTAGGCTTTGACCTTTGGGCCCGTAAAAAGTGAGGGTATAATGAGTACTGCACCTGTAATGGAAGTAAAAAATTTAGACGAACTTAAAGAACCGTTGGCAGCATTTGTCAGCAAACACAGCCTATCTCGTCGTGAGCACGATGTACTTACATTGCTTGTTCACCAAGTTGTAAGTGCTGAGAACATCTCCGAACATTTGGGTATTAGCCGCAATACTGTAAGAATCCACTTAAAAAACATTAATACCAAAGTTGGAACCACATCCAAGTCCGAACTGCTAGGTAAATTTATTGAGTTTGTCATTCAACATCGAGATATCTCTAATGAAATCTCCGACACTAACCTTCTAATTTTAATCGCAGATGATGATGAAAGCTATGTTGACTTGGTTCGCAAGGCGTCAGAAAGTGCAATTGGCCCAGAAGTACAATTTAGCCATGTTTCTGATGGACAGCAAATGATTGATTATCTTGAGAATTCAAAGAAAATGGACAAAGAGAGTCCCAGACCCCATATTATCTTACTGGATCTCAACATGCCTAAGATGAACGGCTTTCAAGCGTTGGAACGACTGAAGACTGACCCACAACTAAACGAAATACCAGTGGTAGTATTCACATCATCTAGCACCCAAGCTGATGTTTCAAACATTTATGCGTTAGGTGGAAATTCCTATGTCACAAAACCAGGTGGATACCACGAATTAAAGCAAGTGATCCTTGGAATCGTCAGCTATTGGGGCCGTATTGGCGCTCTACCAAGTACCAATGGTGTTTAACTGTATTTTATACAATATTAATGCATATATTCGATGTTTCAAATTTTTCAAACTAAACGTCACTACTTATTTGTAGTTATTTACGTTCTGTTCACGCAGCTTTCGGTTTTAGATACCGACAACCCCTATTGACCCTTTCTATTTTAAATTCAGTAGATTAGTCTGCCTCTAAGTGGAGAATCACTCCCTATGGTCGCTGGTGCGGCCTGATATATCCTGACAGCTCATTTCAACTTGCTATCTGTGCATATATATAATAATATACGTATTATATTGCATAATATGCAGTATTTAGACATTTTATGCGTATAGCCTTCATTTAGAAATGGAAATTGCATATGAGCGATTTTATAATCAAGGTTTCTGGCACCAATGAGGCTGAGTTTGCTGAATCAATTTGCCAGGAAATGGAAATCAGCGCTAAAGCACGAGGAACGGGTATAGCTAAAAGATCTGTAGACTATATTCGTACCAAGCTTGCTAAGGGCGAAGCTTTTGTTGCTCTACACAATACATCGCTGAAGATAGCAGGTTTCTGTTACATCGAAGCCTGGGATCATAGCAGCTACATTGCCAATTCAGGTTTGCTGATATTTCCCGAATTTCGTCGGCACGGACTTGCAGTTCGCCTCAAGGAATTTGCGTTTAGAAAATCACGGGAAAAGTATCCTGAGGCCAAACTATTTGGCCTAACAACCAATTCTTCAGTTATGAAAATTAATTCCGAGTTGGGTTACCGACCGGTGACTTATGGCGAGTTAACCGATTCAGATAGTTTTTGGAGTGGCTGTCAGAGCTGTGTCAATTACTGTGTTCTCATCTCCAAAGGAAAGAAAAACTGTCTTTGTACGGCGATGCTCTTCGACCCAAACAAAAAAGAGATCAAAGCGCCTATCATCAAGATTACCGAAGAAAGCGAGGAACCTTCATGATTGCTGCTGGTATTATAGGAGCTGCAGGTTACACCGGTGGGGAACTGCTGAGGCTATTGCACTTCCACCCCAGAATTAAAATTACCGCACTGGTTAGCTCGTCCCAGGCCGGCAAATCAGTTGCTGCCATACACACTGACCTAGGACCACATATTGATATGTGCTTTGTAGATCATACTGATCTAGAAGCTCTCGACGTGATTTTCCTTTGCGGGGGCCATGGTCGAGCCAAGGAATTTCTGCACCAGAATAATCCCCCCTCTCACCTGAAAATCATTGATCTCAGCCACGATTTTCGCATAAACCCAGAATCTCATGGGTTTGTATATGGTCTTACCGAGGTATTTCGTAGCCGTATTGTTGAAGCACAGCGTATCGCTAACCCCGGTTGCTTTGCCACTGCGATCCAACTAGGCATAGCTCCCTTAGCTAAGCACAAGCTCATCACACAAGACATTCATGTATCAGCCATTACCGGTTCAACTGGTGCCGGCCAAAGCCTATCCCCCAATTCTCATTTTAGTTGGCGCTCCCATAACGCTTCAGTCTATAAAAGTTTTAATCATCAGCATGTGGCAGAAATTAATCAAACGATTCATGAGTTACAGCCTAGCTTTAACAAGCAGATAAATTTTATTCCTATGAGAGGAGCTTTTACCAGGGGAATTCTAGCATCGATTCATTGTCAGGTTGATGAATCGGAAGCACACCTACAGCAAATCTATAAAGATTATTACAGAGCTAGCAGCTTCGTTTATATTGCTGATAACGAGCCGGATCTCAAACAGGTTGTAAATTCAAATTTCTGCTTTTTAAGCATCAAAAAACACAGTAATTATGTTCATATTGTTTCCGTTATCGACAACCTCATAAAAGGAGCGGTAGGACAAGCCCTGCAAAACTGCAACCTAGCATGCGGACTTGCAGAACACGAGGGCTTGCATCTGAAACCCTCCGTGTTTTAGGAATAAACTATGCTCGCTCCAGTTTACAGCAAATATAACCAAACAATCGTTCGCTCATCAGGTTCATATATCTTCAACGATAAAAATCAACAAATTCTTGACTTTTACAGCGGTCACGGTGTGATTTCCATAGGCCATCAAAACCCATTTTTTGTAACTGCATTAAAAGAACAAATGGATAAAATCATATATTACTCCAATGCAGTACACCTACCAATCCAAGAACAGCTTGCCACCGAACTTGCAAGTACATCGGAACTCCAAGGATATCAGCTTTTTTTGTGCAACTCAGGTGCCGAAGCCGTTGAAAATGCCCTCAAGGTCGCCGCACTGCAAAATCAAAGAAAAAAAATTGTCGCTCTGCGCAACTCGTTTCATGGACGAACGTCTTTAGCTGTGCAATGTACTGATAATGCTCGGTTGAGAACAACGGTTAACACAGGAAATATCGTCGATTTTATACCAATCAATGACACCAGCTCCCTGGAAGAAGCTATCGATGAACAGACTTGCGCCGTAATCGTCGAAGGTATTCAAGGGATTGGTGGCGTCCATGTACCCACTCCCTCGTATTGGCAGCAATTACGAAAAAAATGTGATGAGACCGGTGCTGTTCTAATAGCTGATGAAATCCAATCAGGCTACGGAAGGTCTGGCCGTTTTTTTGCTTTTCAAAGAGGCCCTGTGCTCCCCGATATCATTACCATGGCAAAAGGTATGGGAAATGGCTTTCCTGTTGCGGGCATCCTTTTTTCAGATAAATATCAGCTCCAAAGTGGGGATTTGGGGACTACATTTGGCGGAAACCCCTTAGCAGCTAGGGCGGCTCTCAGCGTAACACAGTTTATCCGCAACAATAACACAGTGAATCATGCTGATACTCTAGGAAAACTACTCATGAAAGAGCTTACAGAATTTTCCGGAGTGGAAGCTGTCCGCGGTCAAGGTCTCATGATTGGGATCGACTTTGCCCTGGATGATGCCAGTCCCATCCGTCATCACCTACTTAGTTCATTCCACATTATTTGTGGGAGTGCTAGTAGCAAAAACACCATTCGATTGTTACCACCCCTAACTGTTACTCAGGAAGAGTGCGGCATCTTTCTTGAGTCTTTGGCGAGTACCCTTAAGCATTTTTTTTGAGATGAGCTATGAAACACTTTATTTCTGTGCACAGCACCAGCCCCCACAAACTAGTGGAGCTTGCTCGAACGATCAGTTTAAATCCTTTGCAGGATGCGACTTTAGGTCGGCATAAAACCCTTGGTCTGATTTTTCTAAATCCTAGCTTAAGAACTCGTCTTAGTACCCAAAAGGCAGCCCAGAACATTGGTATGAACACCATGATTCTAAACCTAAATCAAGATGGGTGGAAGGTGGAGTTCAACGACAATGTAATTATGAATGGCGAGGCCAGTGAACACATCCGTGAAGCAGCTCAGGTTATCGGACAGTATTGCGATATTATCGGTATCCGCTGTTTTCCAGGGTTACAAGATCGTTGTAAGGACTACTCTGAAGACGTTCTCAAGAAATTTATTGAATTCAGTGGACGACCCATCGTAAGCTTAGAGTCTTGCACTCTTCACCCCTTACAATCCCTTGCTGACATGTTAACTATCGAGGAATACAAAAAAACAAAACGTCCTAAAGTCGTCATGACTTGGGCTCCCCATATTCGCCCCTTACCCCAATCAGTACCCAACTCATTTGCTGAATGGGCTCTTAAGTTTGATTACGAGTTTGTTATTACTCACCCCAAGGGTTACGAACTAGACTTGCAATTCACCTCATCTGCTACCATCATCCATGACCAGGACGAAGCCTTACAAGGGGCCGACTTTGTATATGCAAAAAGCTGGTCATCGTTCTCCCAATATGGAGAACTCGATGCTTCTTCCCACAGTGACTGGCAAATAACTGCTGCCAAAATGAATTTGACAAATCGCGGCATCTTTCTCCATTGCTTACCCATACGCCGCAACCTTGTTGCCAGTGATGAAGTTCTAGATAGCCCTTACTCGAAGGTTATTCAACAGGCGAAAAATCGTGAGTACGCAGCCCAAGCAGTTTTGTCGAGCATTTTAAAAGGATCCTTATGAAGTCACCAGTGGCCATCGTCAAAGTCGGAGGGGCCATTCTTGAAGACCCTTCGCGCAAGCATCATTTTTTAAAAGCTTTTTTAAGTTTACCGGCACCAAAGATCTTGATTCATGGCGGTGGCATTCTCGCCAACCAGCTTGCCGAAAAACTTTCCATTCCGGTTACAATGATCGAAGGGCGCAGGGTCACCGATTCTGCTACTCTCGATATCGTAACCATGGTTTATGGTGGCAAAATAAGCAAGGGTCTCGCCGCATATCTTTCCAGCCACACCTGCCCAGCGATAGGGCTTACCGGCGCCGATATGATGCTCGTTGAAAGTAAAAAACGATCCTCCCAGCCGGTCGATTATGGCTTTGTAGGGGATGTCATATCTGTAAACTACAAGGCTCTATTTCAGCTCCTTGAAGCAGGTATTTGCCCCATCATCGCCCCCCTTAGCTGTGATGCTCAAGGTCAAATTCTGAACACAAATGCTGACACTATGGCAGCAGCCATAACCGAGTCACTTAGCCTCAACCATCACCAAGTCATATTATATTTAACGATGGACCTTGACGGTGTTCGCACCAGCCTTAACGAACCAGAATCTCTTCTACCGCAAATTGACCAGCAACAATACTTGCAGCTGAAGGAAGCTGGAATCATCAGTGGTGGCATGATACCTAAGCTGTACAACTGCTTTGCCGCAAAAAAAGCGGGGGCTTCACGGGTTTTCATCTGTACCCCCGAGGCCTTGGGTGCTCGCAATGGCATGGAACCTCTCCCTGCTACAGAGATTCTATGACTCGATAGTCCAAGATTGGCAGAATTCTCAGTAATTGGTATGAAACCATTGATACACTCAGTTCTGTTGGTGCCATGGGAAAGGGAAATTATGCCAAACTTTCAGCAACTGCTGGAATCAATCCGCAAAACGGTTTCTGAAGTCGATGTTGAAAATGCTCAAGCCCTGCAGCGCAGGGGAGCTATATTTGTTGATGTACGTGATAATAGTGAGCGTAGTACAGGTATGATTACTGATGCCATCGGTATCGGTCGAGATTTTTTAGAAATGAAAATAGGTGACTACGTCTGCTCTAGTCACGATCCGGTAGTTGCCTACTGCGCATCAGGGACCCGCTCCCTTCTTGCTGCTAAGGCGATCCTTGATTTGGGTTATCAAAATGTTTATTCCCTAGCTGGGGGAATGGCAGCATGGAAGGCCGCCGGAAAAAAACTAGTCTACCCAGAAGCCATAGATCCTGATTTTGAAAGTCGCTATCAAAAGCATTTTTTACTCCAAGAAGTCGGAATAGCAGGACAGAAAAAATTAGCTAAAGCTAAGGTATTGATCGTGGGTGCAGGAGGGTTATCAAGTCCTTCCCTAGCCTACCTAACAGCTGCGGGAGTGGGAACCATCGGTGTTGTGGATAATGATTGGATCGAACGGAGCAATTTGCAACGACAGATCATTCATCGCGATCACGAAGTAGGGCTTCCCAAAGTCACTTCAGCAGCGAGGTTTGCCAGGGAGTTAAACCCAAAAACAAAACTAAATCAGTATAATACGCGACTGTGCCCGGAAAATATTGATGAAATTTGCCGGCCATACGACCTCATAGTTGATGGCACCGACAATTTCAGTAGCCGCTTTCTTATCAATGATACTTGCGTAAAGTTTAAGAAGCCTCATATCCATGGTGCAATATATAGGTTTTCTGGAGAAGTCACCGTGTTTAGCTCTCACTCTTCAGTTCATGCTCCTTGCTATAGGTGCCTTTTTCCTGAACCTCCACCTCCCGAACTAGCCCCTTCCTGCGCTGAAGCTGGAGTACTAGGAGTTTTACCTGGAATTATAGGAGCGTTACAGGCCCACGAAGCTATTAAAATTATTTTGGGAATATCTGACACTTTAGTAGGGCGACTTCTCCAATTCAATGGCCTTAAATCTGCATTTAAAGAGATAAAAATTTCCAAAGATCTTCAATGCTCTGTTTGCAAGATTGATAATCACTATTAGCAGCCCATGACTATCATTTGCAAACTTGAAACTGCGATTTAATTTCAATTGAATAACATCGATAAAGCTACCAGTGAAAACCTACCGATGCGCAGGAATTCATTGTGTTGCCCTTGCAAAGTAGGAATCTTTTCTCATATAGGGCCATAAAGAATTTGAAAACTGTGACTATACTAGCTATATGTGGATGAACAATGCTGTCTAACGTCCTTGGCAATCACATTAATATGCCCAAACAGGTTAAACCTTAATCAAAAAGTGGGCTTACATTTCTGGGGTATTCCATGACCAAAATTAACGGTGCTGGAGCGCTCATTAAAATTCTAGAAGCTCATGATATAAAGTATATCTTTGGCCATCCCGGTGGTGCTGCGATCAATATTTTTGATGCTCTCCTTGATTCCCATATCGAATTTATTTTAGCTAGGCACGAGCAGGGAGCCATTCACATGGCGGATGGTTATGCCCGTTCTACTGGAAAACTAGGGGTGGTCCTCGTCACTAGTGGTCCTGGTGCCCTAAATACAGTCACCGGACTGGTGACTGCAAAAATGGATTCCGCCCCTATTCTGGTTATTAGTGGGCAAACACTCAGCTCAAACTTGGGTAAGGATGCCTTTCAAGAAGCAGATGTTTTCGGCACTACCATGCCTTTAGTAAAGCATAGCTATCTGGTCTTACGCCCTGAAGAGCTTTGCCATTCTATCCACGAAGCGATTCACATCGCTACTACAGGACGGCCTGGCCCAGTCCTAGTAGATGTTCCTAAAGATATCAGCGGAATAGAAGTAGAGTTGGAAGCCGCTCCCCAAATCAACCTACCGGGATATGTGCTGGAAGATTCATGGGATCAAGACTTTGCATCAAACTCACAGCTGATGATTGATTTTCTGAGAAACAGCAAGCGGCCCTTGTTACTCATCGGCCATGGCGCTCTTATCAGTAACGCCTATAAAGAAGTAGCATCATTAGTCAATACTCTTAGAACTCCTGTGACCAATACCTTACTCGGAAAGGGGGTGTTCCCTGAATCTCACCCTCTATCATTAGGGATGCTGGGGATGCATGGCACGGCATATGCCAATTATGCTCTTGCAAACTGCGATCTTATCTTATCTATTGGCAGTCGCTTTGATGATCGCATAAATGGTGATAATAAAAACTTCTGTCCTCTGGCCAAAAAACTGCATATCGATATCGATTCCTCAGAAATCAATAAAATAGTAAAAACCGATGCTGCCATCTGCGGTGATGCAAAAGAGGTACTTAAAAAGCTCATTCCTCAACTATCACCTTGCGACACCGATGAATGGCTTGCTGACCTCAATAGGTTTCGTTTGAAACATCCTTTAGATGCCGGCGATGGTGAGAGATTTACGGCTAGTTATGTTATCCATAGCATATACCAAGCTCTAAACAAAGATGCTATTATTACAACAGATGTGGGACAGCATCAGATGTGGGCTGCTCAATTCTGTTTGTCTAACCATCCCCGTACCTGGCTATCTTCAGGGGGGGCGGGAACCATGGGTTTCGGATTTCCTTCTGCCATCGGTGCTCAGTTCGCAAATCCACAAAAACAAGTGGTGTGTTTTGTAGGTGATGGGGGCTTTCAAATGACCCTCTGCGAATTAGCAACAGCTGCTATCCATAAACTCCCTATTATTATAGTTATTGTGGATAATCAATGCCTAGGAATGGTCCGTCAATGGCAAGAGCTCTTCTACGATAATCGCTATAGTGGCATTGATCTAGAGGGCAACCCCGATTTTGTGCAGCTTGCAAAAGCCTACGGAATAGAAGCCCACTTCGCAAATAACAAAAATTCTTTGCGACAATTGATTGCAAAAATCAATTATCATAGAGAAGGACCTCTACTCATCCATGCTCAAGTTGTAAAAGAAGAAAATGTCTTCCCCATGATACCAGCAGGTCAAGCTGCCAACAAAATGATTTTAAGTCGGCCCCCGACTCAGTTAGAAAAACCCTCAGGGAGTACTTAATGCAAACGCCACATTTTTTTAGCCAGCAGCAATTTAATATCATTACTAAATCCATACTTGCTGATCGTCAGCAATATACCATGAGCTTACTGGTAGCAAATAAGTCAGGAGTTTTAGGCCGCATTGCCCTAGTATTTTCGCGTCGTGGGTACAACATAGAATCCTTGACGGTCACCCATACTCTGGATCGGAAATTTTCGCGCATCGTCATAACCACGGAAGGACGGGAAGATTTATTACCTGATATTATTGGTCAAACGCGAAAAATCGTCGACGTTATTCATATTGAGCTGGATGACAAAGTAGTCAAAACGAATTCCATTACAGAGTTTACTTTTTACAAGATAGAATGCTCGGGACAAAATAAACCGGTAATTCTACGTATTGTAGAAGATTCTCCTTATCATATTGTAGACTTTGAAGGTGACACTCTCATTATCCAGTCTGATGAAGAAGAATATAGCAGCCAAACCTTTCTAGAAATGATTCGCCACTATGGAAGTGTTCAGAAAATTCGACTCGAGTCGCGAGAAGCCATATCTGCAGGAGGTCACAAATGAATCTTAAGCTTTATTACGAACAAGATACAACGTTAGATCCTATATTAGCCAAAAAAGTGGCTATCGTTGGATACGGAAGCCAAGGCCATGCCCATGCCTTGAACTTAAAGGACAGTGGCATTGATGTTACCGTTGGGCTGCGCTCCCCAACTAGCCCGTCCCGAGCTAAAGCTGAAGAATCAGGTTTAAAGACAGCCTCTATTTCTGACGCCGCAGCATGGGCCGATGTTATCATGATGCTTATTCCCGATGAAGTAATGGCTGAGTCCTATGACAAAGATGTTAAACCCTTCCTACACGAAGGAAAAAGTATCGCCTTTGCCCACGGATTTAACATTCACTTTAGGAAAATCAAGCCACCTGACAACGTCGATGTGTTCATGGTAGCTCCTAAAGGACCCGGACACACAGTAAGACGGCAATATGCTCGCGGTAGTGGTGTACCTTGTCTGTTTGCTATCTATCAAGATTATTCAGGCAACACAAAAGAAT
Source organism: Pseudobacteriovorax sp. (assembly GCA_050293845.1). Lineage (GTDB taxonomy): Bacteria > Bdellovibrionota_B > Oligoflexia > Oligoflexales > Oligoflexaceae > DT-89. Next base: position 45,529 of record JBNKNM010000019.1, read on the forward strand.
TAGCTCTGTCTTATGGAAAAGCCATCGGTGGTACTAAGGCTGGAATGATTGAAACTACTTTTAAAGACGAAACAGAAACGGACTTATTCGGTGAACAAGCCGTGCTATGTGGAGGTGTATCCGCACTCATAAAGGCTGGCTTTGAAACCCTTGTGGAAGCTGGATATAGTCACGAAATGGCTTATTTTGAGTGTTTGCATGAGTTAAAGCTAATTACCGACCTTATCTACGAAGGCGGTATCGCCAATATGAGATATTCCATCTCTAACACAGCAGAATATGGTGATTATGTCAGCGGACCTAAAATCATTGATCAATCAGTTAAAGACCGCATGAAGCTTGTACTGAAAGACATCCAGGAAGGAACCTTTGCCGATAACTGGATTAGCGAATACCGAAACAATGCCAAATGGTTTTTGGCTAAAAGGAGCCAAGAATCACAACATCCCATCGAAACTATCGGCGAGACTTTGAGAAGTAAAATGAACTTTTCTCAAGACGATCGCTTGGTTGATAAATCTAAGAATTAATTCCTAGGAAGGAGATATCTGTGGAAAACATCATCGTCTTCGATACGACTCTAAGAGACGGAGAACAGTCGCTTAAAGCCAGTTTAAACAAAGAAACCAAGCTGCAAATTGCCAAAGCTCTGGAACGACTGGGAGTTGACTATATCGAAGCTGGTTTCCCGATCTCCTCTCCGGGTGATTTTGATTCAGTGGGATGTATCGCCAAAGAGCTGAAGCATGCAGGCGTCTGCGCTTTAGCGCGAGCTATTCCCGGCGATATTGAAGCTGCTGGGGAAGCCCTACAAGGAGCCGTGAGACCACGGATACATACTTTTATAGCAACCTCCCCTCTTCATGTTTCCCAAAAACTAAAGAAAGAGTTCAGTACTGTTATAAAAATGGCTGAGGAGTCTATCCGGTTAGCCCGTCGCTATACCGACGATATCGAGTTCTCTTGCGAAGATGCTAGCCGTACACCATGGGAAAACCTTTTCCGCATCATCGAAAGAGCCATCGATGCCGGTGCTACCACAATAAATATTCCCGATACGGTGGGTTATACGGTCCCTTCAGAGTTTGGTGCCTTGATTACCGCTATCCGCAGCAATGTTCCCAATATTGATAGAGCCATTCTATCGGTTCATTGTCATGACGATCTTGGACTTTCAGTGGCAAACTCTATCGCAGCTATTCAAGCTGGAGCCCGACAGATAGAGGGAACTATCAATGGTATCGGTGAGAGGGCTGGAAATTGCGCATTAGAAGAGATAGCCGCCATCATTGGAACCCGAAAAGATATCCTTCATTTTACAACCCATATCAAACATCAAGAAATTTACCGCACCTCAAAAATAGTGCGCCAATGTTGCAACACCATCATACAGACCCATAAAGCTATTGTTGGGGAGAACGCTTTCTCCCATTCTTCAGGTATTCATCAGGACGGGGTCCTCAAAGAAAAAGGAACCTACGAAATTATGCGTCCCGAGACCATTGGCATCCCCTCAGGTAATATGCACATGACCTCTCGCAGCGGTCGCCATATTATTAAGTATCGCTTACAAGAGTTAGGCTATAAAGAAGATACTGATTATAAGTTAGATGATATTTACAAAAAATTCATCGAACTGGCAGATAAAAAAGGCAGTGTCTATGACTATGACTTGGAGGCACTATTGTTTCTCCCTCCTAAAGCGCAGGATGGTTATACTTTAACTCATCTCAGTGTTATGTCTGGCTCAAGAACTATCCCGACAGCAACAGTGACTATTGCCAAGAGTAATCAGGATCATATAGCAGCAGCAAAAGGTAACGGGCCTATTGAAGCTGTTTTCAAGGCGATTAATCAGATTACAAGGCTGGATCTCAAACTGGAAGATTATCAGATTCACTCCCAAGGGATGGGAAGCGATGCTCTGGGACAGGTCGCGATCATAGCTAGCGTTGAAGGTAAGAAATATCATGGCATTTCCTATTCTACTGATATTGTCGAAGCTTCTGCACTAGCCTATCTCAATGTAATCAATACATGTCTTCAAGCCCAACTGGTTAGCGAAGCCAATGCTATGCGCAAAGGCAGTCGACATGAATCATCCAGCTCTAAAGTAGGATCGATATCAATCTAGGAGTTCACGATATGCCTGCTTATCAAATAGCTGTGCTACCTGGGGATGGAATCGGTCCAGAGGTTATGGCAGCAACTTTGCAGATCCTGTATCATCTGCAGAGAATGCATGGGCTTGATATTGAAATTATCCAAGGCTTAGTAGGAGGGGCTGCAATCGATAAATGCAACACTCCTCTCCCCGACAAAACCCTTGAAATATGTAACAAGGCAGATGCCATTCTATTCGGAAGCGTCGGTGGCCCACAATGGGACCACCTTCCTCCGGAACAGAGACCGGAGCGAGGTTCACTCCTACCTCTGAGAAAACATTTTAATCTTTATGCAAACCTACGCCCTGTCAAGCTGTTTCCGGAACTGCACTACCTCTCCCCTTTACGTCAGGATATATCCCAAAACGGCTTTGATATCCTTGTTGTTCGCGAGCTGACAGGGGGGATTTACTTCAGCAAGCCTAAAGGAAGGAAAGGTCAAGGGGATAATGAACTTGGTTTTGATACTATGGAATACTCAAGAGCTGAGATCTATCGTATTGCTAGACAAGCTTTTCAATTCGCACGACAACGCCGTAAAAAAGTTTGTTCGATCGATAAAGCTAACGTACTCGCAACTAGTGAACTCTGGCGCGAAGTGGTTAATGATCTAAGCAACGAATTCCCTGACATTAGCCTTGAACACTTATATATTGACAATGCTACCATGCAAACTATTTGCCGCCCGTTCGATTTTGATGTCATTCTCAGTTCCAACATGTTTGGAGACATCATTAGCGATCAATGCGCGATGCTTTCAGGCTCTCTGGGGATGCTACCTTCAGCATCATTAAACGAATCAAAATTTGGTTTGTACGAGCCCGCAGGAGGGACTGCACCAGATATTGCGCAGCAAAACATAGCTAATCCCGTAGCTCAGATTTTATCTCTAGCCATGCTATTTCAATTTTCCCTGAATCGTAGCGATATCTCCCAGCAAATCCATCAAGCAGTACAAAAAACCCTGATGAACAATATCCATACCAAAGACATTGCAACTGACACCAGTACGGTTGTTGGTACAAAAGAAATGGCGGATGCCATTATTGAAAGACTGTAAGGATACTACCATGGGAAAAAATTTATTCACAAAAGTATGGGAAAACCATCAGGTTTCGACAATGGCTAATGGTTACGCACAATTATTCATCGACCTTCACCTCATCCACGAGGTCACTAGTCCACAAGCATTTTCCATGCTGGCGGAGAAAAAAATACCAGTTCTTTTCCCTGAACGAACCGTCGCCACAGTCGACCATATTGTCCCCACTGACAAACAACACCGCCCTTATCAGGATTCTCTTGCGGAAGCCATGGTTCAGGCTCTTGAAAGAAACACAGCTGACTTTGGTATCCGCTACCATAATGAAAAGTCTAAAAAACAAGGTATCGTGCATATTATCGCTCCGGAACAGGGACTTACCCGGCCGGGTATGACTATAGTCTGCGGAGATTCTCACACGGCAACCCACGGCGCTTTTGGCGCCATAGCCTTTGGAATAGGGACAAGTCAAGTCAGAGATGTTCTCGCCAGTCAAACTATTGCAACAGCCCCATTGAAGGTGAGAAAAATCAATTGTATTGGTCAGCGACCCCCAGGTGTTACAGCCAAAGATATTATACTGAACATCATAGGTACCTTAGGAGCCGAAGCGGGAGTGGGCTATGCTTATGAGTATGCCGGTCCTGTGATTGAAAAACTTTCTATGGATGAGCGTATGACTATATGTAACATGTCCATTGAAGGTGGGGCTCGCTGTGGCTACATTAATCCTGATACTGTCACCCTAGAGTATTTACGTAACGCTCTACCAGATCTATCTGAATCCGCATGGCAAGAAAAAACGAAATATTGGCTATCATTCGCCAGCGATGTCGATGCGTCTTATGATGATTATGTTACATTTGATGTTTCCCTCATGACGCCCACAGTCACTTGGGGTGTATCACCTGATCAATCTATAGGAGTAGATCAATGCATCCCTCAATGGGATAAATTCAATCCGAAAGCCCATTTGTATGAAGAAGCCATCAAATACATGGGATTAAAAGCGGGTACTCCTATTAAACATACCGAAATCCAAGTGGCCTTTATCGGAAGCTGCACTAACGGAAGATTGGAAGATTTTATTTCTGTTAGTCAGCATTTAAAAGGGAAGCGTGTTTCATCAGGTATACGTGCTTATGCTGTACCAGGATCTGTCAAAGTTCATGATGAAGCTGAGGCGTTAGGAGTAGCAGATATTTTTCGTGAAGCCGGATTTGAATGGCGTTCTCCAGGCTGTTCTATGTGCTTAGCTATGAATCCAGATAAGCTCCGTGGACAAGAGTTATGCGCTTCAAGCTCAAATCGTAATTTTAAAGGTCGTCAAGGATCACCAAAGGGACGAACTATGCTTATGAGCCCCCTATCTGTAGCAGCCGCTGCTGTTCAAGGCTCTATTGCAGATCCACGGGAGGTATTTGAACTGTCAATTACCCCCACCTAAAGGAGGGGGCTTGTGAGGTGACTCGCAAGGGAGACTAGTTGACCAGACTACTAGCGAGAAAGGATGTTTAAATACAGTATGTTAGTAGACGTTAAGACAGAATATCACACCTTTGGATGCCGCCTCAGTCCAT
>JBNKNM010000020.1:0-49214 GCA_050293845.1 Pseudobacteriovorax sp.
AAAGGGCGTTGCAACTCCTAGGGTTTGATCCCTATAAACCCAGTCACTTAAAAAGTACCCAAGAGTTCCTACGCAGTCTGAGTTACTGGCTGCCGAGCTTGCAAAAGAAGCTGAGCGCAATGGGTTCCCATACCCTGACTAACCCCGCAAGGCTGGTAGACACATTTTTCCATGCCCATGAGGCGCGCATTCATCTTAGCGACTGGTTTCGCGCCATCCATCGTGCAGGCTTTGAGCTGAGAGCCCTATTTGATCGTTATGCTGAACTAGATGACTTACCAAACCCTTTATGGCGGGTACCTTCAGCTGCAAGCTTGGTAGAAAGGGCCAAAGACAAGCGTTTCGAAAACAACTTAGAGCTATATTTACAGAAAAACTCAAATGTTAGTTCTCTTAAGCCAAGAAAGTTAAATGTAAACCATTTGCTACGACATTATATGAAGTCTCCGCCAAGCTTTTGGTTTCAATTTAAGGAAACCCAATCCATTCCCTTAAATTTGCGCCAACATATCTGGTGGCAGCACATCAATCATGTTTACAAGAATAGCTCTACCCGTTCGGATAAGCTCCTAGCAGAACTCCCCATAGAAGCCAGGCAGCGTTTAGCACGCATTGGGGCTATCCACAAAAAACAGATCCGTAGTGACAAGTACCTGGAGCAGATGCTTCGACCGGTGTGGGACACGATGGACGTACCAGACAGTATCAACCCGACACCCATTGAAGAAACTCCTATTATCCATGTTATTAGAGCGATACTTCATAAAAACCGACGCAATAACGAGGTGGAAGAACTGATCATTCAGCGCTTAAATAGGGCTCAAAGCAGTTAGAAGGGTAACTGGCGTCTATTTATCACTCATCTTGATAAGATCAGGGCGACGAAATTGGGTCAATTCTCGGGAAGCTGCTTTTTTCCATGAGTCGATAGCTTCATGGTCTCCAGAGATAAGGGCTCCAGGAACTGACAAACCTTCGAAGTTTGGTGGGCGCGTATACTGAGGGTATTCCAACATTCCATTCAGCTTTGGCGAAAAAGAGTCGATAACACTACTGGCACGATTTCCTAGAACACCTGGGATCAAGCGCAGCAAACAATCAGCCATTGTCAGAGAGGCCAACTCCCCCCCTGAAATAACATAATCACCCATGCTAAACTCATAATCTACAAGAAGGTCGATTACTCGCTGATCGACACCTCCGAAGCGCCCACAAATAAAAATCCCATGGTTTAAAGTAGCGGATAGTTTGCCTGCAATTTCCTGATTCCAAGGCCTCCCCGCGGGACCAGGGTATATCACATGGCTACCAAGAGCCTTGGTACTTCTCACTGCATTAGCTAAAGGCTCAGGGCGCATAATCATACCATCACCACCGCCATAGGCCCGGTCATCCACACTGCCATGTTTATCGATAGCAAAGTCCCGGAGATTGATCACTTCAACCTCAATACCACACTTATTAATGGCAGAGGCAAAAACTCCAAATTTCAGATAAGAACCGACAAACTCAGGATGAATCGTAATGAAACTTATTTTCTTCACCGCTGATCCTCCCAAGCATCATCAAAAATGGCGGCAGCAACCTTGAGCTGTATGGAGTCGCTATCGGGAGCAAAATCCATATCGATATATACGCTCACAAAAGGAATTCCTAATAACCTGCCCTTCTGATCCTCGACCTCGATAATATCTGATGCTCCATAATTCACCACCTGGATTACACGCCCAAGGACGACCCTATCCTTATCGTAAAGGGTTCTACCGATAAGATCAGCCCACAGGTACTCTGCGGTTTCATCGATAGCAATTTGCTCCCGCAAACACCATATACCCACGGACTTGAGGGATTCCACCCCGTCTCTGCTAGAAACTCCCTCACAGTGGAGGAGGGGGCGTTTACCCTGCATACGACTTTTCAAAACCTTATAGGACTCACTTTCATGCAAGCTACGGCCTAGACGGACTAACTGGATGGTTGAATCTAGAGGATTATCGCGACCGGATATAAAAAAGGCACCATGCAAGCCATGAGCCTTGCCTACAGTGCCAATTTTCACCCAGCGTTGGCGTAACAATAGCTGAGACTTACTGAGCTGCTTTTCGATCAAGCTTTACACTTTTTCGCTTTAATATATTTTTCACCGCAGTGGAAACCTGCGCCCCATTTGCATACCAATACTGCACGCGATCGGCCTTTACTTCCATTACAGACGGCTCTTGGTTGGGATCATAGTAACCTAATTTTTCGATGAAACGACCGTTACGAGGACGGCGTGAATCTGTAGCCACAATATGATAAAATGGTCTATGTGTGCTTCCATGACGTTGTAGTCGTAATGTCAGAGCCATTACTCCCCCAATTTACTGAGTGTTTTCATTTTAGCCTGCAGAGTTGTCAAGCTGATAACACATTACTCTGCTAAACAAATCCGAGGAAGACTGCTATACCAAAGTTATCGATTGATTTCTAGACTAAAAATTAAAGATACAAAAATATTCATAGCTCTTAAGAATTTACAAAAATCCACCAAAAACAATCTAAAAACAAAAACTTAAACGCCTAAACCAGAGGGAGTGTCAAATTTCAACCATATATGCCAGGATCTGAAAAATTCAGTTTGGAGATTTCCCAGAAAGCCTTGGTACTATTGAGTGCAAATGGGTGCGAACCATGTGCATGATCAAGATGCGAGGTAAAATAAATCGCTGCAGTTAACCCCCTTTAATGAGAACAATTTTTTTGCTGAGCCCATGCCGAGGGGGGGCAATTTTTCACACCGGGATAGTGTTAAGTCCCACCTTTTGCTAAACTATTGTTAACGGTTATCGTAATATATGAGGTCATGGTGAAAGTAAAAATGTGGGGCACCCGCGGCTCTCTCCCCCGTGCTATAAATAACCAATATTTTATCAACCTCGTCGACAATTATGCCAAAATGGCAGAAAAAACTGGGCTAACCTCCATCAGTGAATTTAGAAATGCCTTGCGCGATGGGGATTTAGGGACCCCCTTGGTTTTCGGTGGTAATACGACATGTAACGAAGTGATCTATAAAAATCATCGCTTCTTTGTGGACATGGGAACCGGTTTTGCCGATGCAGCCTCAGAAGTTATGGCTCAAGGGCGTACTGAATTCATTATTTTTCAGACCCACTTACACTGGGATCACATCACAGGTCTGCCATTTTTTGTACCCATATATATCCCAGGCAACAAGCTGACCATTTATCACGTACACCCCCACGCTCCCGAATACATCAAGTGCCAGTTTAATGGCATTAACTTTCCTGTTAAGTGGAACGAGCTAAGTGCAGAGATAGAGTTTAAGCATATCAACCTCTACCAAAAGACTAAATTTGACTCCATTACCATCTCACCGTTCTCACTAGATCACCCAGGAGGTTCTTTTGGCTATCGCTTTGATGCCAACGGTTATTCCCTGGCCATTGGTGTCGATGGAGAATACAAACGCCTGACACCTAAGGACCTGGGCAAAGATCATGTGTACTATACGGACTTAGATCTTCTCATTTTTGATGCCCAGTATGAAATGGATGAATTAGCAAGTCGTTTCGACTGGGGTCACTGCAGCCCTCCCATAGGGGTCGACTTAGCTCTGCGTGAGGGTATTCGCAATATTATTCTTACCCATCATGACCCCCGATCCCCAGAGGAAAAAGAATTTCGTATGCTACAACAGGCTAAAAGTCACCTTCAAAAGCAGCTCCCAGCCTATCAGGAAATTTGGGATAAGTTAAAACAACCCGAGGGTCCCCATATTCAGCTTTCCTATGATGGCCTGGAGTTTGACCTTGCCAAATTGGAACCCCGGAGCCAGATAGTAAGGGAAGCCATGTGATGACATGAACCCAGAATAAGCCAATTTATAATCTTTAATCTGCGTGACTCCAGCAAAAAAACCGCCCTCATTTGTGGATAAATGACTCATACGGACAGCCCACACTGTAAGCTTCAGCTATGCTAACTAAGATTAGTAATTTTTGTTTACATCCGCGTACAAGAACCATGAGTAGAAGTTAACTAACTATTAATAATAACTTTATACCGAAGTCGCCGCGATAAGAAGAACGCTAAAGATCTGAATTTACTTGAGTGATAATCCTATCAGTCAGATTTACTTTCATTCTTTATTAAGGTTTTATATCGTATCCTTAGTTGACTGTACCTGTTACCAACTCCAGGATTGTAATTATGAAATCAATACTCCTCAGCCTCATACTTCTTGTAAGTTCAAGCTCTATCTGCCTTGCCGACCCTTATGACATTACAGAAGTGAACCTCAAAGTTGACCGGCAAGATCACACTCTAATGAAGCTGACATTCATATTAAATGACATACCAACCACCGACTTTCCGAACCAAAGCGCTAGTTTTGATAATGCACGCCTGCTAATGGTGAAAAGCCTGGATGCCTGCCTGAATGATGACAGCTGTGAAAAAAAAATCTCCTATGAGGGCTATCTGAAAGAAGATGACACTGATGAAGATGATCTTGATAAATTCTACTCTATGACGTTTCAATCCATTAACCTAGTCAAAGACGACACCGACGAAAAATATGATCTGATAACCTTCATCAACATCAAAAGTGATGCTACCACAGGGGAAGATCAAACAGCTGTCACTTTTGAGCCTGATTCAACTGAGATCACTTTAAGGTATAGAGCAGGATCCATTGATGAGGAGGTTTCTGTAACAGCTGGTATCGAGACTCCCATTAAATCTGGATTCAGCAACCTTCGCACCTCCCCCCAAAATTTAGGCCTAGTTTTGAGCTGGGATAAGATTTCAGAAGTTACTTTTGCAGACGATTCAGAAGGTACATACGAGGGGGCTCGCGTGTATATCAGAGAGATTGAAACCTCCATTTCAGTAAAACCTCGCATCGTGACACAGTTTGCACTCGATGCAGAGAAAAATCCCACTGAAGGCAGCGATATTGAAACTTTGGACGACTGCACTCTGCAAGCTGACCCCGAAGCAAGCCCTCCCACTTGCCAGTTCTTCTGTACAGCCCAAGGATATCTAAACCCTAAACTGGTAACAAACGCTTCTTTTCAATTTCAAACTACGGAATTTTCTAAAATTTCCTTTAACGACCTTAATATCGAATCCCATTATATTTTAATTCCACAATTGCTTGATGACGGCCTTCTCACTTACAATGAAACAACACAAACATACACAGCGAGCTGTCTTGTCGCCCAACCCATAGAAAACTATACTTACGCCCAGCTATCTGGAGCCGGTTCATCCAAAGCAGATGATCCCAATTGTTTTATTGCCACAGCTGCCTACGGTAGTCCCCTGGCTGTAGAACTCAACCACCTGCGTTGGTTTAGGGATAAGTATCTAAGGAGCTACTCTTGGGGACAAACTTTCATCGACTGGTACTATGAGAATAGCCCTACATGGGCTTCTGCAATAGTATTCCACGACACATTACGTAGCTTGGTTCGTACCATACTCTGGATTCCAGTAACCTTGATTAAAGCTATAAGATTCTATCCTCTACTATTGTCAGGAACCCTCCTTATGCTGGCCTTGTTGAGCATCTTCCTTGTATGGCGCCGTAAAGAGACCTAAACCCTGGGGTTTGGATTTTGTTCCATCCAGACTGTAGTTGTGGGCAGTTGCCAAAAGTTGTTCTGAAGTTCCAATGTCTTGTTTTGTAACAGCCTGGCCGGGAAATGACTCCACATAAAGCGATTGACTCGGAAACGCAAAATTGACGTTAAGATCTCTAGCGAGGCGCTTGATTTCGATAAAGATATTTTGCTTTTGTAAGAGTTCTTCTGCCCAATCAGGCACTTTTAAGAAAAAGTAGACAAGGACATGCAGCGACGAAGGGCCGTAATCATTAAAAATGACATGAAAATAGTCTTTCCGCGTATAAGAATTCGCTTGAATGATCTTTTTTATGCCTTCTAAGAAGGCCTCCAATTGCTCAGGAGTTGTACTATAAGTGATACCTAAGACAGCCTTAACTCTTCGGTATGTACGTCGTCCCATATTGTCAATATTGGCATTGGCAATAACTGCATTGGGAACGGTAACAACAGAATCATAGAATGTGCGGACCCTCGTGGAGCGAAAGCCCACATCTTCCACAGTTCCCTCAATATTACCAAACTGAACCCAATCTCCTAATTTAAAGGGCCGATCACTGAGTATCATCAAAGAACCAAATAAGTTAGCTGCTGTATCTTTGGCAGCTAGCGCTAAGGCCAGACCGCCAAGCCCCAGCCCAGCGATCACCGATACCACATTAATTCCTAAATTCTGCAGAGCTATAAGGCCTCCGAATACCACAATCAAGATTCTAGTGGCCCTGGTCACTAGTGGGAGCAAACGATCATCGATCACAAACTCTGTCTTTTGTGTCAGCAAAGAGATATACCCCGACCATACTGCGGCAAGGCGATAAAATAACCAAATAATAGAAATGCTGAGAATAATTTGAATCAAACTAGACAAAACCTGTAGAACCACACCTTCAATACGCATCACATATAAGGCGAGAAACCAAAATCCTGAAGCCGTACAGTAGGCAATAGGACCTTCAACGGCTTCTATCAATTTGTCATCCCACTGGGACTGGGAATATGTTGCAAACTTCTTTCCCAGAATAATAAGGCCTTCAACAATATATTTCACAAGAAAACCTAATAGAATCGCAATGAATATTCCTAAAATTTGCCACTTGGGAAACCCTAGGAACTCGCTCTTAAACCCTTTTGGCATAATTTTCTCAATAAACGAGTCTTGATATCCTGCTCCCCCAGGCTTTGCCACATAGGGATAATTCCGCACCACATCGAAATAGCTTTTAGCATTATTTACTGTAGCAGCACTAAATAGATACTCACCTTTGCGAGGCCCCTCATGCTGTACCTCAATCTTGATATCGGTTCCCGCCAGACGCCAAACATCACTCAGCGCTTCAGCGTTCTTACCAGGAGGAACCTTGCTATAATCGACAATAAGAACCCGGTCAATCACCTCCTTAAGATAAACGGCAGATTTTTTACCAAACTCTTTACTAATCAAGGGAGATATTTGGTCAAGATTCAAGGTTTGAACAGCATATTGGATGGCTTGCTGTTTATTTTCATCCTCTTCTTCAACTCCCTCACGATAGCTCTCCATCGATTTCATAAATGTCCTCAAGGTGTCCTGAGGAGTCTCAGTATTTACTGGTTTAAGCACATCAAGGGCTAGTAAGGGAAATGGTAAAAAAAGACATATTAAAAAAATATACTTCATGAATTTCATCGCACCCTTCATAGTAAAATTAAGTCTAATATTTCTACAGTTTACTCCTTAAGCGGTAAATGACTAGCAGAGTATTTTGTTTCTTTGATAGTTAAAAATTGGAATATCGTCTATAAGTTCAGCTAGGAAATCAAGTGACAGAGGTAGAATATGACCCAACAAGCGCAAAAAAAATTTCTAAAAGATTATAAAGCTCCCCTATTCTCAGCAATAAAGACAGATTTGACTTTCAATTTACAAAATGAATTTACCATTGTCACTTCTGAAGTCCTCTATCATCGAGCTCAAAGTGCTGATAAGGATGCCACTTTAGAGCTTAGTGGCAATGAGCTAGAACTACTTAGTGTCAGTATCGATGATACAAAGCTAAGCCTAGGCCAATTGGACTATAGCTCGAAGCATCTGTCTTTAAGTAGCCTACCAGAATCCTTCACCCTAACGATACAAACAAAAATCTTTCCGGCAAAGAATACAGCACTTGAAGGATTGTATAAATCGGGAAACAAATTTTGTACACAGTGCGAGCCAGAAGGCTTTAGAAGAATCACATATTTCCTCGACCGCCCCGATGTGATGAGTGAGTACACCACAACCATTTTAGCTGATAAAACCTTGTACCCTGTGCTGCTTTCCAATGGTAACCTTGTTAAAGAAGAGGTCTTGGATAATAATCGACACAAGAAAGTCTGGCACGACCCCTACCCCAAACCATCATATTTATTTGCCTTGGTAGCCGGAAGCTTAGCCATGGTCGAAGATTATTATACAACCAAGTCGGGCCGTAAAGTGACATTGCGCATCTTTGTAGAGCAAGAAAATATCGATAAATGCTCATTTGCAATGCAGGCTATCAAAGATTCCATGAAATGGGATGAGAGGGTTTACGGGTTAGAGTATGATCTCGATATATTTATGATCGTAGCTGTTAGTGATTTCAATATGGGTGCCATGGAAAACAAGGGCCTTAATATATTCAATGCCAAATATGTTCTAGCAAACCCATCCACAGCAACAGACCTCGATTTCGAGAATATTCAAAGCGTGATCGGCCATGAGTATTTCCATAATTGGAGCGGTAATAGAGTTACCTGTCGCGACTGGTTCCAGCTCAGCCTTAAAGAAGGTCTGACTGTATTTAGAGATCAGGAGTTTTCAGCGGATATGAATAGCCGTTCTGTCAACCGCATCAAGTGTGTAAAGAATCTACGCAGTGTCCAGTTTTCCGAAGATAGCAGTCCCATGGCCCACCCGGTAAGACCAGATAACTACATCGAGATTAATAATTTTTATACCTCGACAATCTATATTAAGGGTGCTGAAGTTATTCGTATGATTTATACTATTTTGGGGAAGGAAAAATACCACCAGGGAATAAAATTGTACTTCCAGCGCTTTGATGGCCAAGCTGTTACCATTGAAGACTTTGTTAGGACCTTAGAAGACGCCAGCGGGGTAAAACTAACTCATTTCAAACTGTGGTATGAGCAGGCGGGAACCCCCACTCTCCATATTTCCAGCAGTTATGATGAGCAGGCAAAAAAGTTTTCCTTAAACGTAAGACAATCCACACCTGATACTCCCGGACACTCACAGAAAAAACCTTTTGTTATTCCCATAAAAACATCCCTGATCACAGAAAATGGTGAGGTCTTGCCATTTTCCTATAACAGTAAGCAACAGCGAGAGCATATTTTACTTCTTGAAAAGGAAAGTGAAAAATTCGTTTTCAATAATATTCCCGAAAAAGTCATCCCTTCTCTACTCAGAGGCTTTTCAGCTCCTGTATATTTAAAGTATGATTACAGTGACCACGAGCTGATCAAATTACTCCAACATGATACCGATGAATTTAACCGATGGGAAGCGGTGCAAACCCTTATCCTATCGCTTATAAATAAGCGGCGTCAGAACCCCATTTACCTCATAGATACTCAGGTCTTTGATGCTGTCAACAACTTTGTTACCAATACTTCTATCGATCCACGCTTAATATCACGGGCATTGCTATGCCCTGATATGGATTATTTGATCTCTCTTGAAGAACAGGCTGATATTGATAGCATTTGGGAGGCACGGCAGTGGGTATTACAACAAATATCTGAGCACTGCAGCGAATCTTTTGTACAGGTTTACCAACAATGCTTAGATCATGGTGAGTTTGAACTAACGGGAAATGCGATCGGTAAGCGTGAGCTGAAAGAAATATGTCTGCGCTACCTGCTCCAAACCCCTAACCAGGATAAAATCAATTTAGCTGTGGATCTGTATAAACAGTCAAACAACATGACGGACACAATCAATAGCCTCACATTACTTGCTAACATTGAATGCCGCGAACGCAATGAATTACTGGATGATTTTTACAACAAGTGGAAACATGACGCTCTCGTGCTTGATAAGTGGTTTACTATACAAGCGACTTCCACCCATCCTATGGTACTGGATCATGTCAAAGCTCTCATTCAACACCCAGACTTTGATATCCTGAATCCCAACCGCACTTATTCCGTGTTGCGACACTTTGGGAAAACGATACCCCATGGATTTCACCGGATTGACGGCGAAGGCTATAGGATTTTACGGGAAAACATCCTAAAAGTGGATTCCAAAAACGCTCAGGTCGCTGCAGTACTTGCCGCTCCTTTTAGCAAGTGGCAGAAGTTTGACAAGAAGCGTCAAGAGATTATGGTCGCCGAGCTACAATTTATCGCTAAACAACAAAACCTCTCAAAAGATGTGTTTGAAATTGTGAGTCGATCGCTCAATGACCTACTTCGTTAGATTTACGATGATTCGTCCGTGAATTTTTCGCCCTAGTAGGTCAGTAAAAGCATCGAGTAGTCCTGCAAGAGTGGTCTCACGGGTGGCAATCTGCTCCACCTGTTGTGGCTTCCAGTCTGTTGCTAGGTGTTGCCAAATCTTGCGCCGTAAATCCATGGGACAGTTCGTTGAGCTAACGCCAAGTAAGGAAACTCCGCGGAGTATAAGAGGCATCACTGTATTAGAAAAATTAGGGGATTGAGCTAAACCAACGACGGCAATATTACCCCTTAACTGAGTGTGTCGGACAATACCCTCAAGGGAAGCTCCGCCTAAATTATCGATCGCTCCCCCGAATCTGACCGATTCCAATGGTCTGCTTCCCAGCTGCAATTCCTGTAGAGATAAAACCTCTTGGGCACCCAAGGATTTGAGAAACTCGTATTTATCAGGTTTCCCCGAAACAGCAATCACAGAAAATCCCATGCTGTGCAATAATTGTATAGCGAAGCAGCCCACCCCACCGCTCGCACCGGTGACAACAACCGGCCCCATTTCAGGGCTCTGATCGTTTTGTAACAAACGGTGCAGACATAGACCAGCGGTAAAGCCAGCCGTACCGAGTATCATCGCTTCTCTTAAACTTAAACCTTCAGGGAGAGGAACCACCCAACTCGCCGGGACACGGATATACTCACTAAAACCACCGTCATGGGTTTCCCCCAAACCACAGCCTGTTACCAGCACAGAGCTACCGATTTTGATCTTAGGGTCTTGGCTGCTAACCACAGTACCCGATACATCGACTCCAGCCACTAGGGGAAATGACTTCTGGATTTTTCCTTTTCCAGTGGCACCCAACGCGTCTTTATAATTAATACTGGAATAAGCACCTTTGATAATCACCTCTCCTGGACTCAACTGCTCCAGGGTTAGATCATCCACCTTACTAAAAATACGACCATCTTCGTTGTAAACCCTTAGTCCTTTAAATGTATTATTCACCGCTATCTTCCTCAGAAATTATAACGTCTTCCCCTATCCAAAGGCTTTCCAGCTTTTCGCGAGGTTTCACCGTAAAGAGTCGATCACCGTCCACTAAAATTTCTGGTGCTCGGGGCCGACTATTGTAATTGGACGCCATGGAGGCTCCATAGGCTCCGCACCCTCTTAAGTAAAGTAAGTCACCATCCTTCACCAGGGGTAGCAGCCTGTCTTTACCAAAGAAGTCACCGGTTTCACAAATTGGCCCGACAATATCTACTTGCTCTAGCTTTTCACCTTGGCGATATTCCTTGACTGCTAATATCTCATGATAGGAATCATAAAGACTGGGCCGCAAAATATCGTTCATGGCTCCATCTACAATGATAAATTTCTTCTGAGGTGTTTTTTTAACACCAATAACCTGCGTCACTAGGATTCCCACATTACCTACCAAAAGTCGGCCCGGTTCGATGACCAATTTTAAGCCCGTTTCTTTAATAACATCGATCAGAGTTTTGGCGTAATCTTCAACTTCTGGTGTTTCTTCTTTGCTGTAACGAATACCAAGGCCGCCACCCATATTCAATATTTTAAGAGGATGACCTTTTGCCATAACGCTATTGGCTAATCGGGACATCGCTATAGCTGCTTCTTTTATAGGCCTTAGCTCCGTTATTTGACTACCAATATGGCATGCTAATCCCACAAGTTCTAGGTTTGCCATGCCTTTGATTCTGTCTACTAGCTCCCAGATCTCATCTTCACTAATGCCAAATTTGGTTGAAAATAGACCTGTGGCTATTTTGGGATTGGTTTTGGCATCGATGTTAGGATTAACCCTAAGGCAAATGGGAGCTTTCATCTGGTACTGGGCAGCAATCCGCTGAATATTGTTTAGCTCAAATGAGGATTCGACATTAAAAGACCCAATACCGGCCTTAAGCCCTGCTAATATTTCCTCATCTTTTTTCCCAACCCCCGAAAATACGATGGATTCTGGCTGGACTCCAGCTCTTAAAGAGCGAGCTAGTTCCCCCCCTGAAACCAAGTCGGCCCCCAAACCATAATCAAATATGTCACGAAGTATAGAGAGGTTGCTGTTCGCCTTAACGGCAAAACAGGCTAATGTAGGATATGCAGCAAAAGCATCCTTAATCCGCTTCAGATGGCGGCGCAAGGTCGCCCTTGAATATATATAGGCCGGTGTTCCAACTTTTGCAGCGATTTCTTTAATCGCCAGCTCTTCACAGTATGCCTCCCCATCTTTATAATGAAAAAAGTCCATGCACTCTCCAAACTTGCTAGGCTAAACTTATCATTTTCTCATTCGGAAGATCGCTATGATCGTAACTGTTCAGCCCGTCCCATTAAGGGGGGGATCATAACTGCTAAGGTTGAATGTGTCAAAAAAATATGGAGTGCGATATGATCTACCATATCCCAACCACACTGATTTGTTTGTTACTGGCCATGGGCCCCTGGCAGCCAGCTTTTGGCAAAATTCTAGCCCTTGGGGACTCCCTCACGTTTGGATATGAGGTGGCTGAACAGGATACCTGGCCAGCTTTATTAGCTAAAAAACTAAAGAAGACCATTGTCAACGGGGGTACATCAGGGGCCACCACAGCATTTGGCATACCTACCCTGAAGTTTCACCTGAAACGCTATAAGCCCGAGTTGGTCCTTTATGCCCTTGGAGCCAATGATGCTCTGCGGGGTATTGCACCACAAACAACGCAGAGTAATATCCGCGAAGCCCTATCGCTTTTAAGTCAAGAAAAGATTCCAGTGATCCTCTTGGGAATGAAAGCCCCTCCCAATTATGGGGAAAAATTTCCTCAGCAATTTGCCGACATTTATCCCCACCTCGCCAAAGAGTTTAAAATCCCCCTTTACCCCTTTCTTTTGGAAGGAGTAGCTGGGCGAAAGCTTTTAAACCAACCTGATGGTATACACCCCAATGAGGCTGGTTATAAGATAATTTCTGAAAACCTATATCAATTCATAAAGAAAAACTATGCAACAAAGCCCGATTCTAAAAATCAATAATCTATCGA
Organism: Pseudobacteriovorax sp.; assembly: GCA_050293845.1. Lineage (GTDB taxonomy): Bacteria > Bdellovibrionota_B > Oligoflexia > Oligoflexales > Oligoflexaceae > DT-89. The sequence continues at coordinate 13,104 of JBNKNM010000020.1, forward strand.
AGTCATACCAGCAGGGTAGCGGCTCCATCGAGATTTTACAACATTTGAACCTGAGTGTGTTACCAGGAGAAACAGTAGCCATCATTGGCGAATCTGGAAGCGGAAAATCCACTTTGCTATCATTAATTGCCGGCCTCGACTATCCCAGCTCAGGAGAGGTTTTGATTGACGGCCACTCTATTGCTGCCTTAGATGAAAAAACGCTGACCAAGTTTCGCGGGGAAAATCTGGGAATTATTTTTCAACAATTCCACCTTATGAAACATTTAACGGCTTTGCAAAACGTGCAACTCCCCCTTGATATCTTAGGATATAAAAATACCAAAAATATGGCCTTAGACGCCTTGAAACATGTAAAGCTGGATCATCGCGCCCATCACCTTCCCCATGAGCTCAGCGGTGGAGAAAACCAAAGGGTTGCCATTGCTCGCTCTTTTGTGGTGACGCCCAAACTGCTGCTAGCTGATGAACCGAGTGGGAGCCTCGATAGCGTTACTGGCAACACCGTCATGGATATTCTGTTTCAAGCCGTTAAAGAACGGCAGATGACATTAGTTCTTGTGACGCACAACTTAGAGTTAGCCAAGCGTTGCGATCATGTTTGGGTGCTAAAGAACGGCTCCTTAATCGAAAAGGAAGATCATGCCTCTTAAAGTCGTTTGGAATGAAATAGTTCAGAATAAAAAGTTCACTATGCTTTTTATCATCAACCTCATGGTCGGTCTTCTCGGTTTTTCTGTGCTCGATGGTTTCAAACGTAGCTTTGAAGAACGCTTGCAAAATGCTTCTCGCAATCTGATGACGGCCGACCTTAGTATTTCCTCACGCCGTCCATTTACAGATGAAGAAAGGAACGCTGTTAAGACTATAGCGGGAACCGGCTCGCAAGTATCGCAGCAGATTTCCCTATACTCAATGGCCGCATCATCATCGCGCACAGCTTTAGTAGAGCTAAAAGCAATCGATAACCATCACCCCTTTTATGGCACTATTACCCTATCTAATGACAAGCAGATTTCCCGCAATAGTCCACGACAGATCAATAGGGACCTAGAAATCTGGGTAGCACCTGAGGTACTGGTTCAATTCAACGTAAAAATTGGTGACACCTTAAAGCTAGGAAGCCAGAATTTCACTATTACCCACACTATAGAAGACGATACGGGCTCCAGCCTTGCAGGAATTGGCTACGCACCCAGAATATATATAGGTATCGACCACCTTCCCGCAACCCAGTTAATACGTCATGGTAGTACAGCCCGCAGAAGTATAAATATAGCCTTAGAACCAAACCTGGACGTAGACACTATTGAGCAGGAGCTTTTTCAAAAATTTAACCATAACGTACGTGTTAGTTCCTATAAGAGCGCCGGGCAAGACAACGGTCGGATGCTGCGCTACTTAACAGATTATTTAGGTTTGGTAACTCTTGTGGCTTTATTCCTGTCTGGTATTGGTACCTATTACCTATTCAGAAGCTATATCAATGCTAAACAAAGGGAAATAGCCGTGCTTCTAACCCTAGGCCTTCCTGCGATCAGCGCTACCTTGCTGTACCTGATCCAGCTTGTCGCTTTGGGAATCCTGGCAAGTTTACTATGTTCAGCATTTAGTCTGTTCATTTTGCCCCATGTTACCGGCTTTTTAAGTACATTTTCTCCTATTAGTCTGGAAATCACCTATACGTGGGAAACGTTTATTTCTACCATAGTACTAGGCGCGCTGACCCCCGTAGCCCTTTGCCTGCCTTTACTTCTTGAGATCGGAAATATCAAGCCTTCGCAGCTATTTCAAGAGTTTGAAAATCCAAAACTGAGTCTCTCTCGCAAACGTCTCATAGGATTTGTTCCTGCTCTTATCGCTATATTCTTCCTTTCAGTGTGGCAATCCCACTCTTACATCGTAGGTAGTATTTTTTGTGGAACTATTTTATTGGCAAGCGCTTTAATAGCCCTACTGGGCTTGTTATGGATTCGTCTCCTACAAAAAACCAAACCGACTTCAGTGGCATGGAAAATGGTATGCCAGTACCTCAATGGACAAAAAGCCAGCACCCTATCATGCTTGCTGGCTTTATCGCTCAGCTCTCTACTGATTAACCTGATACCCCAGATTGAATCGGCTCTACTGCAGGAAATTAAAAGACCTGAAGGCGAAAAGCTGCCCAGCTTGTTTGTCTTTGATATCCAGGAAGATCAAGAGGATCTACTAAAGGCTGTTGTAGCTAAACATGGCCAATCCATCGCAGCATTATCACCTATGATTCGCGCCAGACTATCCCTCCACAATGGCAAGCCCATCGATAAGGGCGATAATGCCGCTGAGTTTACCCGTGAAGCTGAGAGGGAGCGACGGTCACGCAACCGCGGGGTGAATTTATCGTACCGAGCACAGCTGCAAAGTTCAGAGCAAATTGTAGCTGGAAAACCGTTTAGTGGTTCTTACCAAGGAGATTTTAGCGAACCAGGGGAGCTGTCCCTTGAAGCACGCTATGCTGACCGATTAGGTTTTACCATTGGCGACGAACTTACATTTGATATTCAAGGGCTGCCTGTAGTTGGTAAAATAGTGAATCTACGCTCTGTTAAATGGAATTCCTTTCAACCTAATTTCTTTCTTCAATTTCAACCTGGATTTATCGATGATGCTCCAAAAACCTTTATCGCTGCACTCTCCGATATGAGCTTTTCACAGAAACTTGCACTACAAAACAAGATTGTTGCACAAATGCCTAACATTTCCATAATCGATGTTTCAAAGGTTGTAGAAAAGTTAAAAGAAATCATCACTCAAATGAGTCGTATCTTAACAATCATGGCTTGGTTAAGCGTTATCGCTGGATTAGTCGTTACATTTTCCATCGCTAATCATCAAATCCAGCTGCGACTTTGGGATCTTAACCTCATGAAAATCCTGGGAGCATCTTTCACAACGGTTTATAAAATAGTATTGCTAGAATTTTTATTGCTTAGTTTATTTGCAGGGTTTTTAGGAGTAATGGCCAGCCTCATTACCAGCTGGTTCATTACCTCCTTTGTTTTTGATGGCATTTGGAAAGTCGATTTTACGACTCCCCTCGCTGCTCTTGCCTGGATGGTTGGCTTATGCCTACTGGTAAGTTTCGCAGCATCCGCTAGGGTTCTAAACGCTAAGCCCCGACTCTATCTCTAATGGCACGATGCTCTAAGTAAACATTGCTGACAGCTAATAGCAGGACTACCCCTGCTCCTGCTTGATGCAGAGACGCAACATCGACCGAGACTCTCATCAATAGGGTGGCAACTCCAAGTACAAATTGCATGATAACCGCTACTAGGAGGCTGTAGTGCATCAGCCGCTGGGTACCTTGGACTCGATTCCTTATGCCGAGAAAAGCCATCAAAACTGTAAGAGCCAGTACAGTCCAGCCTAAGGTCCGATGGACAAATTGGACCAATACTGGATTTTCGAAAAAATTTTTCCATTCCGGCTGCAGATGCAAAAGCCCCATGGGTATAAAGCTGCCATGCATATCAGGGAAAGTATTATACATAAGCCCCGCATCGAGCCCTGCAGTAAGGGCGCCATAGAAAATCTGTAAAGATAGCACCAGCAAGAATATAATAGACAAAAATCGAAAGGAAGGCTCTTGAACCCTCAAACGCCGCCGCATAGTGAGACTTAAAAAAATCCAATGGAGGTATGCCAGAAGAAAAAATGCTAAGCAGAGATGCGCCGCTAAGCGATACTGACTCACACGTGGTAAATCGATGAGCCCGCTTTTTACCATAAACCAACCTAGCAGACCTTGCGAGCCACCTAAGAGCAAAGCCAAGAACAACTTACGACTGAGGCTCCCTTTGATTTTTCCCTTTATTAAAAAAAATAGATACGGTAGGAAAAACGCGAAACCAAGGAAACGCCCTAATAGCCGATGACCGTATTCCCAGTAATAAATGCTCTTAAACTTATCAAGGGTCATACCATAGTTAACTTTTTGATATTCGGGGTACAGTTTATACTGCTCGAAAGTGTGGCTCCATTCTTGCTCACTGAGTGGAGGAATCGCTCCCATGATAGGCTGCCAGTTTACCATAGACAAGCCCGAGTTCGTCAGTCGGGTAAGCCCCCCAACAACAACCATCGAGTAAACAAGTACTATTACAAGAAAAATCCATATAGAAATCGGTTTATAAGGGCTACGATACTCCATACACTCTCCTTTCGTTGGAAAGCTTTCTACATTGCTAAAGCCCTGAAAGTCAAACAAAGGTCTTCAGACAGCCATTTTTTCGAGAATCTCGCGATCAATATCGTTTAGTGTACTAGAACTATTGGCCATTTCCTTTAAAAAACGTCGTAAGATCATAGCCGCAAGGCCACGATCGAAGCTATGGTTATCAAGGCTCATGGGCACAAACATAATATTTTCGGGTAAGATAGAGGTTTCACTGAGGTTTTCAATCTCTGTGTACTCTGTGGTCATAAAAAGCACACCATCATGTCTTCTTTCATCTTCCTCCCTAACCGAAATATAATGACCTACGTAATCACCTTCCATAATCACTATGCAGGTTCTTTCCCGGAACCTTTGAGGTAATGGAGCATCCGGCTGGCAAGCGATTATATCGTACTTCCAATTACTCACTACCCGCTGGAAGAATCGCTCAACAATACCTATAATCTTATCGGGATAGCGACAAAATACCAATATAGGAAACTCATAATCTGAAAGTGGCAACGGGATATTAGACGGTAGGTTCAGTTCCAGGTTATGGACATCCTTCAAAATCAAAGAACCATACATTTTTTCCAAACGCTGAGAGACTCTTTCCAGCGCCTGACTCATAAAAAACCCAAAGCCCACCAAATTTGTCTTTAACATAAATTCGAACCTGAAAAAGTTATGACTATCAAGTCGACGCCTTCCCACATGGGGTTTGACCTTGACTAGAATACTCCCTTGTTGTTTGCTTTGTTTTAAAATTTCTTGGATAACTTGTCTGAAAATCTCAGCAAATATCCAGCGATCACCGAATACAAAAGCCTCTTCCATCTGAAGTTTCAACTCAATTTGCGAGGTTAAAGCATTGAACTCATTAACCAAAGATTGCGTTGTTCGCTTCAAATCAAAAATAGAAAATAAATTTAATAATTCCTCTGTATTGGAGGGAATTTCGAGAACTACGGTGGCCCCGGATTTTGGTGATTGCTGGATGATTAAGTTCCCATGCAACTGTCGAGCAGATTCTCGGATGGCATCCATTCCCAAACCTCTACCAGATATATGGGAAATTCTGTCTGTTGTTGTAAATCCAGGATGGAATAATAGTTCTAGTACTTCATGATCTTGCATTTTAGATAGACTGGCTTCTGTTGCCAAACCTGAAGCCACAGCTTTCTTTTTCACCTTATCGAAGTCCACACCCCGACCATCATCTTCAATAATGATCTGAATATTTCCGGCAACTTCATAGGATTTTATTTTTATGGTTCCAGCCTCACTTTTCCCTAATGCCCCCCTTACTTCTGGAGTTTCTATCCCGTGATCAACAGCGTTCCGTAAACAATGTACTAAAATATCATTAATCCTGGCCAAAGTTTTGCCATCAAAGTAGTGAGCATCAAGTTGCGTTTCCAGTGCAGCGACTTTTTTATGGGAGCGAACGGCTATATCATGAACCATGTTATTATAGCCTTTAATATAGTCCTTCAAGGACAATTTATCGAAGGATGATAATGCTCGTCCAAATTCCCGCTTTATATCTTTTAGATGCCAAGGTTCAAAACTAGGATTTCTTAGTATAAAAGCGAATTGACTGAGTAATGATCGAATCCACTGGATTCTGTATTTTAGATTTAGATCTTTTTTTCTGTCAAAGGAACTAAGAATTTCTTTTCTTAGACTGGCATAGGAATAAATCTCTTCACTAATCGCTATCACTTTACGAGTCAGCTGTTGCAAAGCTTCATTAGAGAATTCCACCTTACCTTCTTTAAGCTCTGCCAGATAAGTCTCAACCTCGTGGGAAACATCCTCTATAGATACAAGTTTGAAAAGCTTTGAATTAGCCTTTATAGTATGGACACTCCTAAACATTCGTTCTGAAATCGTAAGAATGCTATTTGTATTACTTTCGTGACGCAATTGTTTGAGGTCTTTTTTAATCTCATCAAAAAGTTCTCGGGTTTCATCCATAAATAGTTCAAATAGGGAATCAGAGACTTGGAGTAAGGCAAATATTTTTTCAATTTCCTGTTCCCGACGCACAGCTTGACTTTGAACCTTTTTATGCTCAGAAATATCCTGAATAATGATACAGACACTGGTGATTTTATTTCCCGTATAATTAGGCATATAAGATAATTTCAGGCTATATTTCTTACCTAGAGAATAAATTTCAAGCTCATCAATAAAGTTACCACATGAAATTTTCCATTGGATGCTCCCCATCCCAATAACATTTGAGAAATGAAACTCTGTGTTTGTTTTCTGTACTTCCGTTAACGACGATCTAGCAATGAGGTATTCGCCCAGGCTTAATCCGTGGGGATCTTTCTTTTCAAAAATGTGAACCAGACCGACCATATTTGCCGCTACAATTCTTAGATCCTCCGCAAAGGTTAAAAAGCCCAATCCAATGCGTGAATAAAGTTCATCCTGAAATCTTAAATTATAAAGACTGTGTTCCTGTAATTTGTTTATGATTTCTGCAACAGCGTCATCACTACTTAGCTTACTGAGGTTTATAAGCCCAAGGTCAAGTTCTCCCAATAGTTGGTAAAGCCCTCTTCTCAGCTTTTTTTCCGTTTTACGTTGCACCATACTCTCAAAAAAAACGAAAAGGGCAACACCCCAAGATGCTGTTATCAAGGAGTTCACTGCTGTGGGAAGATTCAATAGACTGAAAAAAAAGGGCAGAATTGTGAGTGAAATTCCAAAGAAGGCCCTTTTCACCCATTGATTGTTGCAAAAACGTGCGCTGCCCATTATCACCATCGCGTAATATATCTATAAGTGCTGTTATTTTCTTCGGTAAATGTAAGATGTGGATTGAGAGAAAATGAATATTTACCGCGATAGGTTGATTTCAAGTTTTCGTATGTTTTTATAAATTAAGGTCCATTATTTCCTTTACCAAATTCTGTAATTGCCCCTTTTAGGTGAAGAAGGGTAAATATGAGGACAGGGCCAAGACTCTTGACCTTGACTTTCAAGGGACAGAGATTACCTTTTAGACGGTAGAAGTAAACTGGTTGAGGAGCATAACTGTGTCTAATTACTATGATATTTTAGGAGTATCCAAAACGGCCTCTGATGCGGAGATTAAGAAAGCCTATCGGAAACTGGCTCTAAAATATCATCCCGATCGCAACCAAGGTGACGCAGAAGCAGAAGAAAAGTTTAAGCAAGCAAATGAAGCCTATGCTGTCCTTTCAGATTCTAAAAAGCGTAAACAATACGAAATGTTCGGTGATCAAAAATTTCACCAACAGTACTCCTCAGAAGATATCTTTCGTGGTACAGACTTCGGCTCTATTTTCGAAGAATTTGGCATGGGGAGTAATTTCTTCAGCCAAATCTTTGGTGGTGGATTTGGCGGAGCCGGCCCTGGAGGTGCGGGATTCACAAGAGGTCCACAAAAAGGCCAGGATGTAGAGTATCCCGTCACTATTGGGTTTATGGATGCCTATAACGGTGTGGAACGTCGGGTGCAATTTTCCCTCAACGATGGCACCCACCGCGACCTCACCATCCGTATTCCCAAGGGAGTCACCAGCGGTGCCAAACTGAGAGTTGCCGGACGAGGAGCCCCTTCGCCTATGGGAGGTACTCCTGGAGATTTATATGTGGTCATTGAAGTCTCACCACACCCCACCTTCACAAGAAAGGACCAGGACATTGAAACTCCGTTGAAACTTAAAATTTCAGAGGCTTTTCTGGGGTGCTCAAAATCAGTGGAAACTCCTGTGGGTCCGAAGAAAATCAAAGTTCCCGCCGGTGTCAATCCAGGCACTAAAATTCGCCTCAAGGGCTTAGGCTTTGCTTCCCATAAAGGCCAAGGCGACCTTTATGCGGTTGTCAACTTAGATATTCCCCGCAGCCTTTCCCATGAGCAAAAGGAAGCCATTGCGGGCTTACAGGAGGCGGGGCTATAGATCCAGCCTGGCCATTAGCTTCCCGGTTTAAACTGGTCGACCTCTAAATAAAAGCTGCCAAACTTGGCCTCACCCTCCACCTTAAGCATCAAGCTCTGGGGGTGGTCGGCAGCAATCCAAATTGACAAGCTCCTTTTTTGCTCTAAATCTTGCCCCAGAGAGGTAGCCACTTTAAGCTTATAGGCAGTGAACTTGCCTAACTTAGTCTCTACTGATTCCAAGGCTACCGGAGTCGCCTCTAACCACCAATTTTTTTGGGAAGTGTAGACAATAAACTTCTTTGGTTTATTCAATTCATACTTGAAAGTTCGCAGCTGATAAGCTGCACCAAGTGCATCAACGGCCCCTGCAACAATTGGGTTGGAACTACTTTTTTCTCGATTCTTGCGATAATTGACTTCCCTTTCAGAGACCAAGCAATTGACATGATTAAAGTCTAACCACTTTTCCCGGCGCGTCCTCTTGCCAAAAGCTTTGTCATGGTCTTCACTGATGTAAAACTTACTCACGCCAAAATCCCAAGGTCGCGAATAAGCTAGCAGTTTATCGTGGGCCCGGAAGATAGCTTTATACCAATCTCCGGTGTAGGCCTCCACACTGAAACTACGATGCCAGCGCTTTGCCAATACTGAGTCACCGCCTTTTTTTCCTATGGGAATCTTATGCTTAACTGGTTTACCCACCCGCATAAAGCCATATCCTACATGAACCCTAAGACTACTGTATTTGAGTTCATAGCGAATCTCTTCTCCAGGCTGAAATGGCATATTTTTATAGGATTGGGATCTTGGCCATTTTGGTACTTCAATTGCATTTGTGGGACACTCAATAGACTGGGCATCAACTTGCTCAGCCGCGGGAAGAAGGGTCGGCCAGATAATCTGCATAATTAATAATTCGATAATTTTTCTCTTGAAATTATTGTATGTTATCTTCATAATCCGCCTTTGCAGTCATTATCCTTGATTTTTTTTACCCGCATTCCTTATTATATTACTTTGCTTTCATTGACTTTTATAGACCCTCGTGATAACGAATCAGCTCTATAGTAGTTTAATATGTCCGATGGGCGGACAGCTTTAGGAGTTAACTAAATTTATGGAATTACAAGAATCAAAATTGGCAGGAATTGGTACAATCCAATGGGAAGATGAGGACACAGGTTTTGAGTCCGATTCAGCACGAAGCCAAGAATTTGCCAGCCTTCTCGACCAAGAAGAAGCTACCAATACGATCAAAGAAGGATCGATCGTAAACGGTACTGTAGTACGTTTTACTGATGATACCGTGATCGTTGATATCGGACATAAGTCTGAAGGCGAGATTCCTAAAGGTGAATTCAAACAAACTGATGGTGAGCTGGCAGTTAAAGAGGGTGACACCGTAGAAGTGTACCTTGATTCTTTCGAAGATAATGACGGTGAAATGGTTTTGAGTCGTGAGCGGGCTGAAATGCTACGCGCTTGGGACCGCATTTCCGAAGCCTATGAAAATAATGAAATTGTTGAAGGTACTGTTGTAGCTCGTGTGAAAGGCGGCTTGTCTGTAGATATCGGTGTTAAAGCCTTCCTACCAGGCTCCCAAGTGGATCTCCGACCAGTGCGGAACCTCGACAAATTAATCGGTACACAATTAAGCTTTAAAATTATTAAGTTTAATAAAAAGCGTGGCAATATCGTTCTTAGCCGTCGGGTGCTCCTAGAGCAAGACCGTGAGAAACTACGCAGCGAAACCCTTTCTAACCTTAAAGAAGAGGCCATTCTTAAGGGTATCGTGAAGAATATCACCGATTACGGTGCCTTCATCGACCTTGGGGGCATTGACGGCCTTCTCCACATCACAGACATGTCTTGGGGACGTATCAACCATCCTTCACAGATGTTTGAAGTAGGCCAAGAAATTGAAGTCAAAGTCTTAAGCTACGATGAAACTCGCCAGCGGGTGTCTTTAGGCTACAAACAACTGCAAACGGACCCTTGGTTAACAGTAGCTGAGCGCTATAACGTCGACTCACGCGCCAAAGGAACTGTTGTTAGCCTTACTGACTATGGCGCTTTTGTGGAAATGGAGCAAGGTGTAGAAGGTTTGATCCATATCAGTGAAATGTCATGGTCAAAGCGCATCAAACACCCTTCTAAGGTAGTTCAGGTTGGTGATGAAGTCGAAGTCGTAATACTCGCCATGGATACTGAAAACCGACGCATCAGCTTAGGTATGAAGCAAATCGAGCCTAACCCCTGGGAAGTCGTTAAAGAGAAGTACCAAGAAGGTGACATTATTCGCGGAAAAATCCGCAATATCACTGACTTTGGAATCTTTGTGGGCATTGAGGACGGTATCGATGGTTTGATTCACATCTCCGATATCAGCTGGACCGACCGTATCAACCATCCGGCTGATAAGTTCAAGAAAGGTGATGAAGTCGAGGCTAAAATTCTCCAAATCGATGCAGAGAATGAAAGATTCTCCCTTGGAATCAAGCAACTTACTGACGATCCTTGGGCTCAAGCAGCTATCGATATGCCCGCAGGCTCTAAAGGTAAGGGTACAGTGACTAAAATCACTGATTTCGGTGCCTTTGTTGAAATATCCGAAGGTATTGAGGGTATGATCCATATCAGCGAACTCACCGACGAACCTATTTCCAAAGTAGAAGAAGCTATTAAAGAAGGCGACGAAATTGAGTTCATTGTCCTCGCTACAGACAGTGAGGAAAGAAGGTTCTCCCTATCACGGAAGGCTTTGATGAAGAAGCTGGAAGGTGACGAACTCAAGAGTTATATCAACCAAGTAGCTGAACCCAAAACAGGGTTAGCTGACGCATTTGCAAAAGCCAAAGCAGCTGCAGAAGATAAAGATGACTCTTAGCACAAAAAGTTACTCAACATAGGCAGAGGGTCCGGTTAGAATTTAGCCGGCCCTTTTTTCGTTTAACCTTTTGAGGTTCCCATGGAATACATAAAAAAAGCTCCCCTATTCCTTCTCATTCTTTTCAGTCTGTGGTACGCAGGACTTTTCGGCTATTTTAATCAGGGTGTCATTTCCATTGAAGTTCCCTATATTGGCAACTTTAGGATCGCATTAGCGATTGTCGTTTTAGCTTCGTTTCTCTCAGGTGCTGTTTTTGCTTCCATTTTCTTTGCCTATGATTCTCTCAGAAAGAGCCTATTACTTAGGAGCAGTAAAAAGACCATCAATACACTCAAAAGCTCAATCGATCATCAAGCTCCCATGACACCCACCATCGACCAGTATAGCCATGACAAAGCCGTTAAGGCAGAGCCAGAAGTATAGACCCCATGCAAGATATGCGTAATTTCATTCACCTTGCTGCAGGAACCTTAAAAACATGAGACAATAATCTAACTACCTTCATAAGGAGAGACCCCGTTGGGACTATCTTTAGCGCGTGAAATTGCTTTTGATACTTTTGTGGCTGTCATGAGTCAGCGGCAAAAACCTGAAACTGTTCTGGAGGATTTCTACAAGCGCCAGGATAAGAAATTAAAACGTATCGACAAGAACTTTATCAAAGAAATAGTATATGGCAGCCTGAGGTGGCACTCAAAGCTCTTTTGGATTCTGCAACACACCAGTAAGCGCGATTTACATAAGTCATCCCCAGAGGTTGTTTCTGCCCTTGTTGTTGGTACTTACCAGATCTATTATATGGATCGGGTACCAGACCGCGCCGCTGTTAACGAAAGCGTAGAATATGTGAGAAAAAAAGGGCAGGCCAATGCTTGCTCCTTTGTTAACGGAATTCTCCGACAAATATCCCGTAGAGCTGAGTATTTTGCAAAACCAGATAAAAAAGCAAAGCCTGTGGATTACCTTGCCTTACAGTTTGCACATCCTCGTTGGCTTGTGGAGCGTTGGAGTAAAAAGTTTAAATTTGAACGACTAGAAGTGATGCTAGCTGCCAATAATCAGCCTCCGCCCATAAGTATCCGGCTTAATTCTACAGTAGTACCTTATGAAGAGTCGGTAGTGCTACAGGAGCGTTTACTCAAGGAAGAAAGAACCCATAGCGAGAGACGCCCCCTACGCAGCTCCATACGCTTGAAGGAAACCCCCAAGTTTTCCGCCCCAAGCCTGTTTGCCGAGGGATACTATACCATCCAGGATGAGGCATCCCAGCTCATTAGCTTCCTTGTACGCCCTGAGCAAGGGCAATCCATAGTCGATGCTTGTGCCGGTCCGGGTGGAAAACTGTCGCATATCTATGAGCTAGGTCGGGAAAAAATCGAACTCATTGCCATTGAAAAAGACAGCGAACAATTGCTCCGCGCCCAAGACAATATGAATCGACTAAGGCATAACAAAGTCAAATGGACACATACTGATTTTTTGAGTTGGCAAGCTCCCGAGAAAGTGGATAAGATTTTAATTGACGCTCCTTGTACCGGGCTTGGTGTTTTAAGGCGTCACCCGGAAGGTAAGTGGCATAAAGCAGCCGAAGACATCGCCAAAATAGCAGCCAGGCAATGGGAAATGATCCTTCACAGCCTAGAGCAGCTTAAACCAGGTGGTGAACTCATTTATTCCGTATGCTCCTTTGAGCCCGAAGAGTGCGAACAGCATCTACTTAGACTGCAAGAACAGCATGGGAATAGGATTGACGTGCTCTCACCGGTCAATCGCTTACCTGACTACTTTAAAAAGTATGTAACACGAAAGAATTATTTAGCGGTTTACGCTGGAAACCAAGACGACATGGACGGATTCGCTGCCTTTATTGTAAAACAAAAGGAATAGGACAGAGTTCTTGATTCATTATATTTACTTATTGTTACTGATGGGGTGGCTCCCCTTCAACCTGGTTTATGGAGCTCCGCAGGTGGCTCCCCAAACTCCCATAAGTAGTCCTGGTTCTTCAGTGATCAGGTTCAATCATTTTAAAGAGCTTCAAGCTAAAGTACTGAGTGCCATCGGTTCCGCAAAGCGTTCCATTAGGCTGATAACGGACTTCCTCACCGACGGCGAAATATCTTCCGCCCTATATCTAGCAAAGTACCGCAAACTTGATGTTAAGGTATACCTAGGTTCGCAGAAGGTAAACCAGTACCTATCACGAGTTAACTTTCTAAAACAGCAGGGAATTTCTGTAAATCTTCGCCCTCGTTTAGCAGTAAATGACCCCACAATGCTACTTGTTGATCATAGACTTTATCGCATCAGCCGTGATTTAAACGTATTACAGCCTCAGTTACCAGGTCATATTACACTAGCAAGTCCCCGATTGACACAGCTTATCCGCAAATCATTATCAAATACGACAAATAATGCTAAAATCATCACTAGACCATATCCAAAGGTGGGACGTAAGCAATACCCAAGATCAGAAAAAGCATGGCATAAACCTTATACGGGTAACAGTGATGGAAGCTACAACTATAACCGAGCCCCAACCCACCACAGACCAGAGGATGTACCAACGACTTTACCTAAAATTCCCAAGTATCAACAAATGTCTGAGGAAAAATTACCAATTGTAGAAGAGTCAGTAGCGGACACAGAGGAAGAAGCACAAAAAGCTAGGAAAAGTTCTAAGGATGCAGCACACAAGCCCCATACGATTGAATTAATCCCCCCTGACCACAGGGAGAAGAGCCTAGGCCAACCATTTTCGGAGGATCATTGATGAAATTCAACTCTATAAAGGTCAGACTCATACTCTGCTTTATGCTTCTAACGGGCTGTGACATGATGTGCTCTAAGGATAGAACGGAAATGACTCCGGAAGAGGTTGTGGAAGCCTACCTCGACCTTTCCTTAAATATGAGAAATATTGAGCAAAAGCAATACCTTATTAATTTAACGACCGGCTCTCTGCGAGGGGCTATCGAAAAAGCCAGCGATGAAACTATTAGGAAAGCATTTCTCAATCGCTATTACCACCTAGAGGCATACTCCGTCGTTGAACGACGCGACCGAACACCTCGGGAAACGGAAATAACTTTTGTCCTCACCTACCGTGACTTAGGACCTGCAGGTGAGATTAAACCACAAGACGCCCCACAGGTTTTAACTGAAAATACCGTCTCGGTGGTGCGATTAAAGGGGGCCTGGGCTATTCGTGATGTACTGGGAAAAAGGACTACCATTGACTTTCCCACAAGCCAAGGAGCTGTTGTGCAACCGACACAGGAACGTTAGGAGGCCCTAGCGGCTTGCTGATGACCCAAGAAAGTCGCCTGATAAATAGGTCTTGTCTTATCTGCCTTGGCAAAGCTTGGTTTACGACCTCTTTTAGACGAACGAAACCCATCGGCTTCATCCACAATTTGCTCCGCATTGGTGGAATCTACCATTCTAGCACAAAGATTGCGGAAATTCTCTCTTATAGCCTTATCCTTAACTATCAAACCAATCAGTTCGTTGCGATAGGGGTCTTCATTAAAAGCCCCTATCGCACACATAATTTCACGCCCCAGGTCTTTATGATTTACTTCAGATACTATTCTAAGCAGTACACCTAGGTGCTGCAAAAACACTTTGCGCGCCAAAAACTTTTCATGCAAAGGTTGCCCGACAAGGTGCGAGGTGAGAGTTTGGATAAACAGAGCGAATCGTTCAGGCTTTTTCAACATGTAGTATTTCCAAGTTTCATGCAGAATCTTTTGGCTATGATTGTCAGCTTCAAGGACAAACGGAATATTTTCTAACAAGAACTGTAAGGCTATAGCTTCAGTTTTTTTGTTGAATAACAGCGTGAAAAGATGCTCCAGTATCGTATGACCAAACCTACCCATGATACGATTAAAGCCAGGCTTATAGGATTTTCCCGCCTCTAGGGTGCCAAAATAGTGAATAAGGCTGAGGCGGATACAATTGTTATTGCTATTAGAAACCGAGAGCAGATAGGTCGAAATATGATCTAAGAGTTTATAGGTATCCATCTGCAGCTCACCAGGATACTCCCTTTCAATCATCTGAAGAATCTGACCCAACTCACAGATCAAAGCAACTGCAATCGAAAAAATATCATCATAATGCACTGACTCGGACACATCCGCAGTGATGGCCAGTTCTACAAGAGTGACACATGCTTCCATTCGATTTGGTTGCTGAACTAACTCTTCCAAAAATGCATTTAAAATTTCTTCTTCCTGAGAATTAGCCATGAGAATGAGAAGGCTTTCAATGAGTATTTCTTCTGGTAAACGACTTTCCACTCTTTCAGCCATTCTAATTGCAAAATATTTCATGAGCTCTTGCATATCTTTTGCATTTAGCACTTTTCTAACATGTTTCGCATCCTTCCAAGTAAGTAAGACGCCTCGATCAACAAGACCCCTTGCTTCCTCCAATGACTTAAAAGATTTCCAAGTCCCCGGAACATCACCAATCATCATTGTATCCATATAAGCCTCTCTCCTATTGCGGCACCTATCAAATTAGCCAGCTCGATTGATCTCATCTACAAGGTTTTGAATTTCATTCTTTGCTCTATTTGGAATTTCTACGAACTGGAGGCCATAACCTATAGGCCACCTCGCATCTGTGTTGTATCTGACGACTTGTGCTTCTGCATTGAAAGCATTATCCAGTCCATCACACCTTACAGAGAGTTTCAATTGCTCTCCCACGGTGAATATTTGTTCTGTGGTTTCAACAAATAGTCCTGTTAAAGAAATATTCACACCCTTCCCAATAGCTAATTGACCGTTATTATGAATAACAACTCTACCCTTAACGCTGGCTCGTGGTGAGTTTATTCTTCTTCTTTCCACGGCCCCCGGATTTGTTTGGGTATCATCAGGGCTTTCTAACCCAAGCTCTTCAAGCCCATCTTCTAAAGGCCGCCAGTCTTTCCAACCAACCTTGAAAATATAGCCATCTTGAGAGATCATCTTATTAACAAATAACTGTGTAACTTGCTGGGTATCAAAGGGGCCAACCTGCTGACCGTTTTGGAAAAGATACCAAACCTGTTCACTCATACAATGCGCTCCGTCCAAGTTGACCAAAATGTAATCCTGGCTGTTTTACAGAAAGAATTCATTAACTTCCAGAATTGACAAGATCCGAAAATAAAATCGGTTTATTTCCAGGGTAACTTTAGTTCAAACTTAAACTTGTTTTATTTATTAATATAGTTTTAAGCACTTACATGTGTATTTAAATTTTTAGGAGATATTATGAATACTCGGATTTCTAAACTCCTCTCTAAAATATTGATATTCTTAATGTTATGTCCTGTAAAAATCGCAGCGGCCATTGACACAAAAAACCTAGAAACCTTTCCCATTCATATCTCTCCTTCTCCAGAAGACTGGCGGGGATTTTTACTGGCTCAACCAGAAGACAGAGCTCAGCTTTGGCACTACCACAGCAACCGCGATAAACTTTTAAAAGATTGGTCCTGGGAGTGGCGACTAGCTTGGATAAAGACATGCATTATCGATTCATCCTTATACTGCTCTCATATCCTGAAAGCTGCCCTCACTGACAAAGCCGCGGTGGTTAGAGCTGAAGCCGCTGACTTGATTGGCAAAAGATTTATGAACAGCAAAAGCCTCCCGGCTCTAAAGATATTACACCTCGCATATACCTACCAAATAACTAAAATGCAGGGAAAACCTTTATTTGTACAATTGAGAATACTTAAGGCAATTCATAGTATTGGAGGGAAACATTCCCTAGGGGTAGGAACAAAAGCTGCAAAATATAGCAAAGCAACAAAGTCCTATTGGTCAAAATTAAGACATCAATCTAAGAAAGCATGGTAATCTTCTACAGCAGCTTACTACAATTTAGAACATAAATTCAAATTTCATCTACAAGCAAGCTAAAAACCTATCTCAAAATTTATATTTTGAGATATATTCCTCCTCTCAGAGAGAACTTATCCTAAAAAATAATAGAATAAACCAGCTTCGCACTAAACAAATATATTTGATCGCTCGATAATTCTTATATGTTAGTGCTCCAATGGGGATTTACCCATAACTTCAAGATTGTTCGAGGGAGATCCTATGGATCTAGGTTATAGCACAATTAAAGTAAATGATTTAACAAGCTCTATTCCTAGCCTTCATGACACCAAGGTATATTTGGATATACTTTTATTAAACGAAAAAGTATTCAAAGCTTAATTTATATATGAGAGTCTTTATTCATGGAAAATATCTTATTTGATCAAAATACTACAGCAAAAATAATGATAGTCGATGATCAACAAAACAATATTGATTCACTCATCGATGTATTAGAACCTTTAAATATATCGTTTATTACTTCAAAATCCCCCCACCAAGCTCTTGATTTATTGAAAGAAAACAAAGGGGACATTGCCACTATCCTTCTTGATGTTCAGATGCCTAATATGGATGGTTTTGAATTAGCTAATATGATTCAAAATCTTAACTTGAAAAACAAGCCACCAATTATTTTTCTAACAGCAATATACAAGGAGCCGGAATACATTCATCGCGGGTACCATTCAGGAGCTGTAGACTATCTAACGAAACCTATAAACATTCACGTACTAAGAGCTAAAGTTACAGGCTTCATAGAGATTTACAACCAAAATAAAAAAAACATATTACTTTCGCAAAAACTATCTACAACAGTAAAAAAATTGAAAGATCTCAACGAAAATCTTAATTCATTTGCTTATATCGTTTCCCATGATTTAAAAGCACCCTTACGACAGCTTACAGGATTTATTGATGTGTTTGCCGATATTTACTCACAAAAGGAGGCACCACCTGAGGAAGAAACGCTATACCTAGCTAAAATCCAGGAATGTGCTGAGAGAATGCAGCGTATTATCAATGATATTCTAAGCTTTGCTAAGCATGGTCTATCTTCGATTTCTCCAGAGCAAATATATTTATCAAATATTATTTTTCATTCAGAAAAACAATTGCGTGACGTGATCAATGCCTCAAATGCCAAAATTTCCATAGAAGAAGATTGTTATCTTGAGGTTGACAAAGAAAAATTCATTCTCGTGTTTCAGAACTTAATTCAAAATGCTATCAAATACTGTGCAAAAGACACAGCCCCTTATATTTCAATTTCCTACAAATCTTCAAAGGACACAAAGCTCCTAAAAATAAAAGATAATGGAATTGGCATTGACACAAAGCACCATAAAGACATTTTCACCTTACTCAAACGTCTGCATAGTGAAGATGAAATACCTGGATCAGGTATCGGTTTAGCAGTTTGTGAAAAAATAATTGAAGCACATGAAGGGAAAATCTGGGTAGAATCGACTAAGGGAAAGGGATCAACATTTATTATAGAATTGCCTCAAAAAGGAAAGCCAAAATGTCCGACAACAGCAACATGATTAAACTACTATGCATAGAAGATAGTGAGAATGATTTCATTCTTTTCAAAGCAACTCTACAAAAAAATTCCTTTTTCACATTTGAAGCCCAACAATGCAATCGTGTAAAAAAAGCCATAGAATATCTACAATCAAGTAACTACGATATTATTTTTTTAGATCTGCATCTACCCGACTCGAAGGGCACCGCAACTCTTGATTCTATTTTTTCACTCACCAAAAATATTCCTATCATTGTCATGACAGATAGCACTGACCCCCAATTCACTTTCCAAGCGATTGATCGCGGGGCTCAAGATTTTATGATAAAAGGGAATGTCAACCCAGATACCTTAGCCCGATCAATTCTATTATCTATAAGGCGCAAGAAATTTGAAACGAGAATAAAGTCAGAGAAGGAAGATGCTGAAAAAATTAGCCGCTTTAAATCAGAGTTTCTTGCAAATATGAGCCATGAAATTCGTACTCCTATGAATGGCGTTGTCGGTATAGCCTCTATCATAAGACCTGAAAATGACGAACAGGCACAACAGCTAGAGACGATCCGTCTTTCTGCTGGTCATTTATTGAGTATAGTCAATAATATTCTTGATATGTCAAAAATTGAAGCAGGTATGTTAGAATTTGAGCATGAGGAGATTGAGATTCGTCCTATTTTTGACGAAGTGCTTGATATGTTTGCAGAGCAAGCCTACCGTAAAAAAGTAAATCTTTATAATAAAATCGATAAAAATATTCCCAAGTTGATTCAGGGGGACTCAACATACATTCGTCAGATTTGCTGTAATCTTATCAACAATGCCTTAAAATTCACTGAAAAGGGTTCCGTTACTTTAAAAGCCCAAACAATATATAATGACGGTCAGGAGCTGTTACATGTAGAAGTTAAAGATACAGGTATAGGTATTGCGGAGAATCAAATTTCAAATGTGTTCAATACTTTTGAGCAGGCAGAGCCAACGATAAAACGACGTTATGGTGGAAGTGGATTGGGCCTTGCTATATGTAAGCAACTTGTAGAACTGATGGGGGGAGAGATCAATGTTCATAGTAGCCTTTCAAAAGGGAGTTGCTTTTGGTTCCGGCTGCCTTTGGAAAAAATTGACTTAAAGCATTCCCCTCGACCAGATTTAAGCCTAAAACCAATTGTGGTTATCTCCGACTGCACAGAATCCCTAGATTATCTTGATGAAATTCTATCTATGCGGGATATTCCATTTAAAAAAAGACTCTACTCACCAGAAAAAGAAATAGAAGCTATAGATGAAAATGCTATTGTCATTATCGACATTCAAAATGATTTAACGATGGAAAAAATATTCCATTTACTACCTAAATTGACTATATTTATCTATTCAAAATCCCAGTCATCCAAACTAAGAAGAAGAGCCTTAAAAGTAGCTCGTCCTTATAAACAAAGAGAAATTTATAATGCTTTGGCATGCATTGTTTCTCCAAAATTCTCACCTACGAACTACCGGACCAAATACAAAAAATTTAAATTACGAGCTTTAGTAGCAGAGGATGATGCTGTTAATCAATTGGTAACCAAAAAAATATTGCGTGTATTAGGGGTTGAAGTGGATATCGCCAACACGGGTCTTCAGGCTGTAGCCATGGTTGAAGGAGGCGATTATGACTTGGTTTTCATGGACTGCCATATGCCGGAAATGGATGGATATCAAGCAGTTCGAGAAATTCGAAAGCTAAAAGATCGCAGAAAAGCCAATATTCCGATTATAGCCTTAACAGCTGATGCTCTTCTTGGGACAGAGAGTACATGTCTATCCGCTGGCATGGACTTATATCTATCAAAGCCAGTGCAACTGGAAGCCATGAGAGAAAAAATAACTCAAATCATGACAAAACTACCTGCTTAACTATTCTAGCAACTTATTTAAGCCGTAGATTTTCTTCACTTGAGCAACCGAGAATCCCATATATTATTTAAATATAATAAATATTTTTCCTTTGCCCCTACGGATAGTATGGACGAAGATTCTACCTTCTTCCATCTCGCAAACAAGACAAAGGAGTCATGCTCACTAATTTTAACAATAGAATAACAAGATGCCAATTGAAGGATATTTATGAAAGATATTAAATATTTACTACCTATAATCGCTACTTTTTTAAGCTCCATTACCAGTGCCAATGCACAGAACCAACGTCCTCTAACCGTAGCTTATGTCGAGGTCAACGACCACGATATTGAAAACGTTGGCTGCTTTCGCTATGGGGACGGTTCACAGGTTTTTGACATTGCAGTTATTTTCGCGGCCAACATCAATTACGAT
The DNA here is from genome assembly GCA_050293845.1 of Pseudobacteriovorax sp. Taxonomy (GTDB): domain Bacteria; phylum Bdellovibrionota_B; class Oligoflexia; order Oligoflexales; family Oligoflexaceae; genus DT-89. The sequence continues at coordinate 33,846 of JBNKNM010000020.1, forward strand.
GGCGAACGGGCGACTTTACACTTTAATCCTCAGGTTACCCGATTATTGAAGGAAAATATTCATAAAGTTCGCAATTTACAGCAGAAAGGTCTGAGGGTTTTGCTTGATGTTTTAGGCAACCATCAGAATGCTGGCTGGTCTTGCTTCGCCAATGAGCTTGACGCTTACACGTACGCCACCACCTTAAAAGATGCCGTTGACTTATACGGGCTTGATGGCATTGATATAGACGATGAATATTCCAAATGTGAGCGCAGCTTCGATGATTCACTGATAAAAGTCACGAGTGCCTTACGCCAGCTCATGCCGGAAAAAATAATTTCCAAAACCCTTTGGACCGACAGTAGATACTTCGCTTCAGAATGGAATGGACTCAAACTTCACGAACAGCTGGACTACGGTTGGGAGGTGAGTTATGGTTCCTACGGTGCCAATAGTAGGGTGCTAAAATACAGAAACCTTGGCATGGCAGCTAGCAAACTCGGGGTGGGTGTTTCCGCAAATCATTCCTCATACCTGGGTCAATTGATCTATCAAGAAATACAGGGTTCCGATTTAGGGGGCGGTCTTATGGTCTACAATGTGCGGGCGGATTCAGCAAACTTTTTAAGTCGCGTCTTAGGTGAACCTGTTTTGGTAAATGACGGTTGCCTACATTGATGAAGCTGTAACATAATCACCCTGGTACTGTCAAAACTTGGCAGCTGTCCAGGGGGACCGGTATCATGACCGGAAAGGACTTAAAATCTTCTTAATCCGATCTCTAGTGAAGGGAGCACAGTCTTGCTTTTAGGCAAATAGTATCTTTAGACACTACTAATATCAAAATTTTGTAATTAAGGCTGTGCCATTGATCCTACGGCTTTTGCGATAGATTTGCTCAGTTTTTGAAAATTTAAATAAATTGTCGGTAAAATTTGAATATCCTATGTTTTCTTTGTTTCCAAGGGCTAAAAAACCGTCATTCATAATAGCTAGATCTAATTTAGACACTACCTTTTGTTGTAAGTCATAATTAAAATATATCATCACATTACGACAGAACACCATATGAACCTCAGCAAAAATTTCATCAACAACAAGATTATGAAAGGAAAATACAATACGTTTCTTTAAAAAAGGAGCCATTGACATCTTATGGTCAAATTCGCTGAAATAGTTTTTGAAATTATTTTGCCCTCCACTACGCTGATAGTTTTGCAGGTTCGCATCAAAATTTTTTAAAGGATAATAGCCATCTCTCGCAATTTTAAGAGATTTTTCATTGATATCTGTAGCATAAATCAACGACCGATCTAATAAATTTGCTTCATATAAAAGTATAGCCATTGAGTAGACTTCTTCACCACTTGAGCAACCGGCATGCCATATTTTTATTCTTGGATATGTTGCTAATATAGGTAACAATTGAGACCTAATGACCCTAAAAAAATGAGGGTCACGAAACATCTCTGTGACCTGAACTGTTAACTCTTGGATAAATTCTACAAATAAGTTTTCATTATTGATAAGAACATCGATCAATCTACGAAAATCCAATTGATGACGTATGATGAAGTTTTCGATTCTCCTCTCCAAAGAGGGGCGGGAATAACCTCTAAAATCAAAGCCATAATACTTGTATATTTTTTCTAGCAGCTGAGTTATCGGGAAACGATCAATATTATATCCTCCTTTATGCGGACTTATAAAGCCATATACGTAGCAAAGAAAGCAGCTGATCAATATTGACAGGCTTAGAGACGTAATCATCACATCCCACGGATAGGCACTTCTTCTTTTCACCTTTCATGGCTTTTGCTGTCAAAGCTATCACTGGTAAATCGCGACAATGATCCTTAATAAGCCTAGTTGCTTCATAGCCATCCATCACTGGCATCATCATATCCATAAGTACTAAATCAATGGCAACCTCTTTTTCTTGCACAATTTCAACCGCTTCCTTGCCATTTTTCGCTGTTATGATCTCTACCCCCGTATCTTCCAGTACCTCGCTCAAGCTCAATCTATTTCGTGTATCGTCATCAACAATTAGGATAGTCCGTCCCCTTATAATGCGCCCAGGGTCTCTCAAGTCTCGCAGCATTCTTTGTTGGGCTCTGCTTAAATTCTTTTCTACCCTGTGCAAGCTAATAGTTGTTTCAAAAAATAACCTTTCCAGTGATTTGACACCTTTTATGATAATTGAATTTGAGTATTTTTCTAATTTATCCATAACTTCATCACTTAAATCCATAGCTGTATACACAATGATCGGTGGAAAAAAATTTTCCTGTAAAATCAGCTGTGATTTATCCAGAAATTTTAGTCCGTCCATATCAGGTAAAATAAGGTCTAAAATAATACAGTGGGGAACTTCTTTTTCTAGGAAAGTAAGCCCTTCACTTCCTGATGAAGCCTCAATAATGTTAAGATCCTGCTGCCCTAAAAGTTCATTCATAGCTCTGCGTTGATTTTGATCAGCTTCGATGACTAGCAGTGTTCGCTGCTTTCTCGGGTTCAGGTTGTCGATATAATTTAGAAATTTTCTTAGGTTTGCTTTTTCTATGGGCTTTGTCAAGTAGCCGATAGCACCTTTGGCTAAGGATCGGTGCTCATCCTCCCGTGCTGAAATCACCAATATAGGGATATGCTGAGTCAGGTTACTTGACTTAAGCACGTCAATGACCTCAAGACCATCCATTCTCGGTAAGGATAAATCCAGCAATAATCCTGCAGGCCGCAGTTCTTCCGATAGCCGGACCCCACTAATACCATCTGAAGCCAGAACAACTTTAAATCCTAAATCATGACACATTTCCATCAATACTTCGTATATGGAAGGGTCATCTTCTACAATTATGATTACCTTGTCGCCAAGCTGCAAATCATAGCGATCATCTTTCATTTTAATTTCTGGAGCATAAAGTTTTTTGGGTTCTTTGACTCTTGGGAGTGTACGGTTTTTTTTCTGACTAAGTATTTTCTTCTTTTCGATAGCTTTGAGTGATGGTTTTTTAGCCGGTATACTTACAGTAAATATAGAGCCTTCACCAAGAGTACTAACTAAAGTAATACTTCCACAAAGTAAATCAACTAGTTTTTTGGTAATAGATAGGCCTAGTCCCGTTCCTCCAAATTTTCTTGTTGTTTTGCCATCTACTTGTTGAAATGCCTGAAATACACTTTTTTGATGATCTTTGGGAATACCAATCCCTGTATCCTTGATCATAAATTTAATATCATTATTATCATCGATATCTACTTGAATCATGACTGAACCTTTATCAGTGAATTTTATCGCATTCGAAAGCAAATTCTTAAATACTTGTTCTAAACGAACGTTATCGCTTTCAATAGTCATGGGAACATTTTCAGATATCAATATTTTAAAAGTCAAACCTTTACTTTTTGCCAGTGGAGACATCAGCCTACTCAAATTATCGAAAAATCGATCTAATCGAAACAAATTGTAGCTCACTTCGAATTTTCCGGACTCGATTTTTGATAAATCTAATATATCATTGATCAGATTTAAAAGATCAGTTCCAGCTGTGTAAATTGTTTCAAGATTTGAAACCTGACGCTCATTAAGATTTCCTTTTCTATTCTCTGCCATAGACTGTGATAGCATTAAGATTGAATTAAGAGGAGTGCGCAACTCATGAGACATATTAGCAAGAAATTCTGATTTATAACGACTGGATTCTTCTATTTCAAAGGCTCTTTTTTGTAGCAGTTCTTGAGTCTCTTCTAACTCGCTAGTTTTTTCACTAAGACGTTTTTTTTCATTTTCCAAAGCAAACGAGCGTGCTTTTAATTCTTCATTTGTGGATTTGAGTTCTTCTTTCTGGGATCTTAATTCTTCTTCCGATGCCTGCAACTCATAGTTTACTTTTTTAAGATCTTTCTGCTGCATCTGCAGGTCTATTGCTTGCTTACGTGTTTCCTCGAAAAGATACTTTACCGTTTCATCTTTAATACGAACTAAAATATTAAGGGCAATGGGTTCAACAACATTTCCAATAAAGGCTAAATCTCTAGTTGATAATTCCCTTTCACATCCGAATTCGATAACTCCTACAATGTGCTCACCCCTCATCACCGGAAAAACATAAAGATAAGGCAAATAAAGATCTACCAGACCAGTTTGTAGTCGTAATCGAGGCTCAGAAGTAATTTTATGCTGTTCGAGTTTTTTAGTAATAAGAACTTGACCGACCACTCCTTCTCCATGTTTAAAATCCACGATCTTTAGATCAGATGGAATGCGGCAGCCACTCGCCAATGTTGCCACTTTTTGTTCAGGATCATAGCGATAGAATAAGCCTACAGGAACATCTATATAATCACAAAGAAACGTAATCACACTATCAATGATCGAAGCTAAACTCTGGTCAGAAGCCAAAATTTTATAAAGGTTCACCTGCCCCTTCTGCATCCAGGCTTGTTCTTCCAAATAGAGATTGGCCTTTTTTAATTTCTCTTCGGCGGTTTTCACCGCTGTTAGATCATTAATAATGGCAACAAAGTAGCGTTTTTTACCAACATAAAATTCACTGACAGAAATATGGACAGGAAATATAGAGCCATTCTTTTTAATGGCGTTTAACTTCCTACCTGTCCCCATCTTTTTCCTATTCCCTATATTGATATATGCGGATAGGTAATGATCACCTTCCTCTTGATGGGGTTTGGGTGCTAAAATTTTGACATCAGAACCTACCAACTCGGATTCCTGATATCCAAACATTCTCAATGTTGCATCATTAATCGACTCTATAATGCCTGCATTGTTTATAGTAATAATGGGAACAATTGCTGATTGGATTACTGCTTTGGTTTTAAGTTCAGCCTGTTTTGAACTGGAAAGGTCATTGATAAATCCAACAAAAAACTTTTCATTACCAATACTGAATTCACTCACACTCAGATGAATAGGAATAATACTACCGTCTTTCAGTTGAGCTTCTAGCTCCCTGCCTGTACCAATAATTTTCTTTTCACCAGTATTGAGATAGTTTTTGATGTACCTATCATGCCTAATTTTATGAGGTTCTGGAATCAATATTTTGATATTTTTACCAATCATTTCTTCATTTTCATAACCAAATAAGCGACTCGTTGCTGAATTAATCGTTTGAATTACACCTTTATAATCGATAGTAATAATAGGATTAAGAGCCGTTTCAACTATAGCCTCAATTTTACGCTCAGAGTCTTTTATTTCTGATAAATCGTTTAAAATACCAACAAAAAAGCGCGTAGAACCTTCTTTAAACTCACTTACTGAAAGGTGTATGGGAATGCGATGGCCATCTTTTCCTTGAGCCTCTAATTCACGACCCTTACCAATAATTTTTTTTACGCCTGTTTTCAGATAAGATTTGATATAGGTATCGTGAATCTTGCCATGTGGCTCAGGAACAATCAGGCAAATATTTTCCCCAATCAGTTCATCCTGTCGATAGCCGAGCATCTTAGTTGTTGCTTGGTTTACTGAACAGATGATGCCGTTTTCATTGATTGTGATAATAGGCAATGCAGCTGTATCAACAATAGCCTGTACCCTGCTCTCATTAGCAATGGAATCACTAGCCAAGTAAACCTCCCGAAAAGATTGAGTATCAAGTTATTCGCATTATCCAGAACCCCACTCCCGCAACATGGCTAAGCCGGGAAGGCAATGTTTAAAAATAAAAGTGATACTCATTTAGCTTAAACTTAATCTAAACTAAACTATCACGTAACCTTAATCGCTTTATCAGCGGCAAGTTTCTTATGGAAGAATCCAAAAGTACTCAAATTTTGCCTTTTGCAACAGAAGGTTCTGTAATTATATCTTTCATGTTTCCTGATGTATTAATAGTACTATAGTACTATAATAGTACAAATCTTTGCGAACCTGTTACTTCTATATATTGCTTAGATTTCATTATGTAGCTGGGTCTTGTTACTTAGCTGTTGAAACCATTTTAAAAAGCCCCACCTGGCAGGAGTGATTGATCAGCACCGTATCCTCACTAACTTAGTAAATTTTTGTTTATTCGTTCTTAAGACTTTGTTGCAATAGTTTTATTTGACGAATAATTTTTACCAAGTTATTGTCCTCTGAGCTCAATTTTAGACTTAAAAAAATAGCTAAAGAATACTACTGAGGCTTTATTGCGAAAAGTAAAGTAGAAATGTGTAAGATAGGGTTTACAGAAAATTTAACTCAATGCTAATCAGCATCCCTGGGTTTAGAGCCAGGCGCTACTTAAATAAAGTGGCACCTGGTTCTGGTTTTTTTCCTAGAATACTAGTTTTTCGTTTTGCAGTGAACTTCCCAGGAATTTTTCATTCTATGGTTTATCACTGGCGATTTTTAATCACATAATTAAATCATGCTACTGCAACACTGACCAGCCCATGGCGCGTCATAATGTTTGTATTGACAAAGGATTTTTAAAACTTAAATTCCTGCCATTATGAAACGAATTTTGATTTACTACATATTTATAGTGGCATTCGCTTTCATCGAAGGTTGTCACAGCCAAAAAGAAATCCCAGCTCTCGAATTGGTGAAATGTGAAAATATCAACAGCGGCTCCCATAGAATAGTCGATGATGAAGAGCATGAGATAACAGTCGAAAACTGGCACAATTACATTTGCGAGTACCGCATTGCTGACCCCGAACCACCCATGGCTACCGCCATGGGTCATAAACGGCAGGCAGCTCTATTATCGGGATTGGCTCGAACTCTAGAGTACGTCAAGCCAGTTCAATGAAAGCTGGCTATGGTTCTGGGAATAACTCTCTCTAAAAATTCTTTAATCTTGCTAAGTTGTCGATTGCGAATGTCGTCAATCTGTTTATGGATGACATGCTTTGACTCAGACATGGGGACAAGCTCGCATCGTTTAAGAGACCCGCAAAATTGATTTTGAGCGTCGTTATCGACCCATTTATCGTTTTCAGCTTGAAAAATAATAACCGGTTTCACTAGCTTATCCAGCTCTTCGCCTCGAAGCATAACTTCCGAGTTTTTCAACGCTTGCGAAACGAAACCAAAAGTTGCACCACTGCGCATCCAGTATCGTATATTTTCCTGAAAGACCGCCTCAATATCATGCTGATAACGCTCTTTTGAACCTGTTCCCGATTGCTCAAAAGACCAGGGTTCGGGCTGTGGCAGCTTATGGCCCGGAACAAGCTCTTTTGCAAACCCCCAGCGGACAGCTAAATCTGTCACCACCTTAGCTAGCCATACTGGAACAGCTCCCGTTTTTATTTTTATCATCGGTGCGCTTAATATAGCGGCATCAGCTAAATCTGGATATTTTTCCATAAACCTCGCCACAACAGCGCCCCCCATGGAATGGCCAAACAGCAGTAACGGCTTTTTACTACGCCTGACTGCCATGGTTATGATATGATGCAAATCTTCCACATAATAATCAAAGTCATCGACGTAAACACTGGCTTCGTTCACAAATTGTGATGCCCCATGACCCCGTTGATTATAGATTAAGATGGAGTAACCCATATGATAAAAATCATAGATGAGTTCTTGATAGCGGAAAAAATGTTCCGTAAATCCGTGGACTAGGACGATCATCCCTTTGGCTTCCGAATTTATAAACTCTTTGTAATCCAGACTTACAGGCCCTCCTTCATAGGGGACTCCTGCTATGGATTTTATGGGCACTTGGTTAAACAGTAGCTGAAACTGTTTCTTCTTGGCTGCAAAGCTATCCGCACCAAGAGCGGAGGGACCCAGGATAATTAGAGCGATACTATTAACCATAAGAAAATGTAACATAGCTATCATAGGAAAAGGCCCCACAAATGATAATTCAATCTACCTAACGGCAAAGCTTGTCGTCACCCAATTGTTTCCACGTACATTTACCAATCCCCCCTATAAAAAACAAGGTTTAGACTATTTGTCACCCCGCAGTGACCAGACTTCTGACAACTATCTGTACTGTCATGTCTATTAACAGTAATTATTATAGTGTCTTAGTCACTTAGCAGGGAATGATTATTGCAGTATATAAGGTATTCATGCAAATACGGCATCGGCATATACCGCCTACTAGGAACTGCATGTCAATCTACCTAGTATATACTTAGAGTCATAGGAAAAGCTGCATCAATACAAAGGAGCAAAAATGAAAACGCTATGGCTGTTCATTCTTATCATTACCGAATCTTGTACCCAGAATAAGATACCCGAGTACCAAAGCCAAGGATCTGAGGCAACCCAGGAATCTTCATCGAATATTCCAGCCAAGTCTGACGACTCTCAAGAAAATGCCACGGATGATCAAGGTGGTGTAGAAGATGAGATTGCCGAAGATGGCGAGGACAACGCTACTGTCAACAAGTTGCGTATTTCCAGTACAGCCTTTCAAAATAATCAAAAGATTCCCACTAATTATGTCAACAAAAACGGTGGACAGAACATATCTCCTCCCCTTAGCTGGACGGCAGCTCCAGAAGGGGCGGGCTATTTCGTTTTACAAATGGTAGATTTGGACTTTCAAAATCCAGGTGATAATCCCTTCATTCATTGGATCATGAGTGATATTCCAGCTACAACACTAACTTTACCCGAAGCTATCCCACCAGGAAATGATTTTACAGAAATACCTACCCTCATCGGTAGCGAGCAGATTAGCAATTACCGCGGCCCCAGCCCCCCTGATGGTACTAATCACAGATATGAATTCACCATCTATGCCATCAAACAAGGGGTTGTGCTAAATTTAACAAACGAATCGCTCCTCAATAAACAACTACTGGAAGCGAACAGTTTAGACTCATCGGTGATCGTTGGCATTTATGAGTAATACTCAAGCCGAGGTCTGAAATTAGAAAAAATATTAAACCATTGCAATAGCGCATTCAGAGCACTCTCTCAACATTGATACTGTTTGACAAGCCGGAGTAATCGGTTTCAATGCTAACGACTACTGGTGTCATAAGATTCCATTGTATATTCCTTTGTCCCGTTAACTCCCGCTTTCTTCCCGTGCCATCAACCACATAAACAAAGTCATAGCCATCTTCAACGTCTATGTTGATGGCAATTTCCACAGTAGGTCCTAAATCACTTGAAAAGTAGTGGATCAATTGCGACTGGTTGTTTGCAAAAGGGCCGTGCTGGGAGCTATCACCTTCAGATCTGTTTTCCGATACTTGTCGTACAATACCCTCATATGTATCCCAGTCACCGAGATCAGTTCCATAGTTATAGGGAGTTCTATGACCATTGTGCACCCCTAAGACATGCCATGTGTCTTGAGTTAAAATAGGACTTCCACTATTACCTGGTAGGCTATCACAATTATGTTCAAATTGACTTGATTTTGTATCCGTACTAACAATATGACAATTCAACGAAACTTTCAGCCCTTGACCTTTAGGAAAACCAAGTACTGTAATAGAGGGCTCTGTTATACCCTTCATTTCCCTCGATAGATCCATAGCAAATTGCTCGGGAGGAGCAGGATCCACTTCAAAAATGGCAATGTCCCTTGATGAATCTAATGTGCGATAAAGAACTTGAATGCATTGGCTTGAACGACCACTATACCATTCTACCCGGCTAGAAACACAAGCCTGGCCGGTCTTAACAAATTGAGAGAAGCAATGGCCTGCTGTCATGACTTTGCCTTCACCGATATGAAATGCGGTGCATTCGCCATCCAAAACCCCGATTCCTGATGTTTTTGCTGTAAGGGATGTAAGGAGCTGTTGTTTGATTTGCTCAAACTGTACGAAATCTCCCTCACCAATGATTGCTGATTGTTCTGAATTTTGCTGTGTGTTTTGACAAGATATGGATAAGACAATGGTTATAAAAATAGCAAATCGCACGGTCGTCTCTCTTCTTGAAGTTCTTAACTACCGAGGAGACTACCAAATACTGGCTAGCCAGTCAACAACATGAAAAAATTTATAGGGCAGCGCATGCTGCCCTTCGATATAACTATTTAATGTCGATAAACCTATTTAGAGACAAACCATTTAGAGTTCGCACATGGAGCAAACCTTCACCATGAAAAGGTTCTCTTAAACCTTTGGTGACCTGATAGTTTCGATCATCAGGCTGGTCATCGCAAGCTCGTCCATCGACAATTTCTGCGATAGGTAGTGCTACGACTACATCTTCCGGTCCTGTATAAACGCGTACCTCTTTCATCACCATACAGCCAATAAACATATATGGGAAATAACCTTGCAACTTGAGGGCTTGTTTTCCTGATGTAAAGTCGACTTCAATGTAAGCATTATCAACGGGTGCGTATAAATATTCATCCGGTGATTCTGTAGTGCTTTCTTTGACATTGAACCCTCTCTCTACCGTAGGATTAGGCTTATAAATGACGTTGTAATCACCTTTTTCTAAGAGGCCTACATCCACAGTTTGAATGAAGGGTGTTATAGATTGGATACAGAAAGGGTCTGAATAATGTAAACTTGTTGCTTTAACTTCTATCTCCTTAGTGACGGCATCAACATTAACCTCAGCGTCTCCTTGTTTGTAGCATGTTGAAGGGAAGTCTCCATGGAGAACAATCTCAACCTTATCATTATCATCAAATCCATCAGGGATAAAAATAGTGTCTACCGGAGCATTTACTTTTGTAGGTGAAGCTGCATAAAGAATTCCTGTCATTGAAATAAGTGCAATTGGTGCAAGTAGTTTCATTTTAATATCTCCTAATATACCTAATTATGGCGACCTAATTTTATACAAGCAAGTGCCGTTCCACTTTCTTTTAAGGTCTAAAACTACTGACAGATGGTATTTACTATCAACAAAGAAACATTTCTTTATATAATCGTGCGAAATGCTCAAACGATTTCATACTATTTGTAGAGTTCGTCATTCTGATTGAGAAAGCGCCTTGGGATAAGGGGAAATAGCTATTTACTTAATTAAATACAATATGAATAATAATTCTATTAGCTTTAATATAATTATTAAAAAATAGTTTAAGGTAAAGGTTCACTAAACATTTTTTTAGTTTCTTTAAAAGATTTTGCTAAATGCCCTCTTCCCTAGTAATTATTTAAAAAAAAGGTCGAAACTTACTTTGAAAATTTTTTTAATTAACCTGAGATTTGAAAAGCTTAGAAAATGTCTCTGGTTATTTTATAGCTGGCTGTTCATTCATACTCGCGCTACCAAAAAGAAACAAACTGTAGGGTTTTGGGGACACATGTTACACCGCAAGAAGAAATCCGTAAGATAGCTGACCGACTTAGGGATCAATTTTTTAACTCTCACTTTGGGCAGTGGGATGGAAGACACGATTTAGAAGCGTCGCACTGCGACAAATCCATCAACAAAAATAATCTGTCAGCCAATAATTCGCAACTAGTACTCAAAGTCATAAAACTCTATAATGCTAATAACTATTACAATCAAACAATTGGTTTTATGGCGAACATGAAACATTTGCTTTTTTATGTTCTTTTGACAGTTTTTGGGACCTGTGGCTTTTCCAATTGGCAATTTGCCATGACTCTTGATGGCAGCCTCTCGGAACCCGAGTGGAAAGATGCCGCCAAAATTGTTGAGTTTCAGCAAGTCATGCCATATACCGGCCACACTGCGGAATTCGCTACTGAGGTTTTGATCTTTTCCAATCAGGACGGCATATATTTAGGAATTCAAAATTATCAAGCAGAGCAATGGCATACAAAAACCATTTCCTCCCGGGATAGTAATACTCTAGCTGACTACAATCGTGTAATCATCGATTTTGATAGCAACGGGCTGGTAGCCTATGAGTTTACTATCACTAATGGTAATTCTATCCAGGATGCCATTTGGATAAATGGCAACTCAAGAAGCAGTGATTGGGATGGCATTTGGAGTTCTGCTTCCCAAGCTAAAACTGATAGATGGATCACAGAAATCCTGGTGCCCTGGAATATCGTTCCTATGATACCTGTGGATTCTGCGCATCGATCGATTCATTTGCTAGTGGAAAGATATCTTTTTAAACAACACCGGCTTTTTTCATCCATAGGTGTCACGAGCTCTCATCCGCAATACCTCAGTCATTTTCAGTCTATTACCGTCAACAACCACTCACTGTCCAGGTTGGATTCGTTTGTGAACTTAGTTGGCAGCAGTGACAGCAATTCCGGTCGTCATCAACTAGAAGCTGGAGGTGATATATTTTGGAAACCAACATCCAACCAACAGCTTTCCCTGACAGCTAATCCAGACTTCAGTCAGGTTGAAAGTGATACTATCGTTATTAATTTCTCACCTAATGAAACTTTTTTTGAAGAAAAGCGACCTTTCTTTACGGAAAATCAAGGTGCATTTAGTACAGTAACCCCTTTAGAGATGGATTTACAGCCAAAGATAGAGTTGATTCATACTAGGAGAATTGGAGCCGTACCCGACGCCGGTACTCAGGAGCGTGCCAATATCCTCGGAGCAGTGAAGTATTCATTAAAAACATCTTATACTAGCTTCGGAGCTTTTTCCGCTGTGGAAGAGGACTATGATGATTCCAAAGGGAAAGATTTTTATGCAGGGCGTTTAGCGGGCAAATTAGATAAACATAGCATTGCTGGCACATTCACCCACACCGAGCGCCCAGAATTAAACCGATCAGCCCAAGTATGGGGTGCCGACGGGGTGTTTCATCTAGGTGATACCAGTGCCCTCAGTGCAGCTTATTTCCAGTCTCATATAAAAAACTCAGATGACACCGCAGCAAAGCTTAGGCAAAGAGGAGGGGGGGGGTTCCTATCATTGCTTTATGCGCAGTCATCCTCCACCCACCATGGGCTGCAATTTATGAATCTTGATCCCGATGTTGATCTAAATGACCTAGGTTTTCTGACCCGTAATAATCTAAGGTCTTTAGCCTATAGGGTTGATAAAGAAGTCGAGTATAATAAAGACCATTCTGTATTGTCAGATGAGCTAGGAGGTAAAATCACCGTCCGCGAAAACTACCAAAAAGAGCAACTACCAAAGCATCTGAAAGTCTACTATAACAGAAAGTACCAGGATACTTCAGGAGTGAGCACCTCGCTTCAGCATCAAACTGAAGGACTTGATGATAGGGTGACCCGTGGTTATAGCTCTGTTATACAGCCAGAATGGTGGTATCTCTTAGGCGAATATTATAGCAGTCAATCGGTTTCATTGCGTCATAAAGCTGGTATTTGGTATAGCTACGGGGGATACGATTCAAAATCAATCTGGTTGTCATGGCAGTCTAGTTACTATTTCAATGACTATACCAATATTACCTCTTCTGTCCAGTATTTGCAGAATAGTGACTGGATCACATGGTCCCATATAAACAACAGTAGCCAGGCCATATTAAGCTCCTATGATAAGGAGGAAACGACCCTCCGCTTTCACCTCAACCATAACTTTCTCGTCGGTCAAGAGCTGCGTCTCAACTTTCAATGGGTAGGAGTAGCAGCTAAGTACATAGACAGCTTTGTGGTAAAAGAAAAGCAACTAGCAAGCTATGAAGATGAGTTAAGTTCTGATTTCAGTCGGAGTAAAATTGGTATTCAAATCCGTTACACCTACCACCTAGCCAATTCTTCACTTCTATATGTGGTATATTCCAGGGGCGGTGTAGATAGTTGCGATGAATGTCAACTTGACACTTACAGTAATTTTAAGCAAAGTCTACACAGTCACGATGCCAACCAATTTTATGTGAAGCTCCGCTATGCTTTGTGACATCTCCCGGCCATTAGCCTCATCATTGATACCCCCCAAGCCTTAAGTCAGAGATATCAAAACGTCTTTTAGGTTAATGCTTCGGCCGACTCTACATAATCATACCTGAAATCCACAACTTTGATCTTGACTGAATCTTGGTTTACAAGTACACAGTTAAGCTCTTTAGTGAGGTCGCGTAGCTCAGTTGGATAGAGCACAGGATTTCTAATCCTGTGGTCGCAGGTTCGAATCCTGCCGCGATCGCTCTTTTCTCAATAAAAACATTAAGTTAAAAATTTTCATACCGGATAGTGGATAGAGACTTATTCTGCATTGGATAGAGCCAAATTCCCGTCTTTTTGCGAACGAAAATTTGATTCTAAGCACAATTTTTCTCGTTTTTCGTTAGTTTGAATCCCTGAGATTTCCGGACTGCAAGAGGGCATCGGTGCGTTCTTTTTTTGATATGTCATTTAGACTTCTATGTAAAAGGAATACTGATAGCTGCTTGACCTAGAAACTGCATACCTTCATCACTTATAATATGACCTACATAACTATTCTTACAAACTTGCTCACTATCACCTAAAGACATAGCTACTTTAGAAATAGATACGCCGCGATTTAGTAAGTTGATGGCATAGCAATGTCTCAAGTCATGAAATGTAATCTCAGGAATTCGCGCTTTCCGACAAGCCTTCCTGACAATCTTAGAGAAATCTCTTCCCCTAAGCTCTTTTCTGACTGCCTCTGGGACTTGGTTCCAAATGTCGATATCATTTCTTGAATCTACAAACCCGAAAGCTTGCCTCACCTTCCGCCGCTTTGGTAAACCAAGAGTACCATCACGATACATTTGACGGTTTACGGATATAATGAATCCACCATTTATAGGCCTAACTCGAGCCTTATCTAATCCAAAAATTTCGCCTACCCTTAAACCAGCAAAGTAAGCGATCCTTACAAGTGTAGCCTCATACTTCGCATTATCCAAAAAGCCTAACAATTTTTTGAATTCGTCATGGGTTAGATTACTTACTTCTTCGTATTCCATCGGCAGCTTTTCAAGTTTATCTGTTGTCGGGCGGCCTATATACCTCATCATAGAATTTAGTCTCATGACCGTTTTCGCATGGGGACCTCTTCTATCATCATAGAAGGCATCGACCCTATCCTGCAAAACCTCAGCCGGAGTGTACTCTAGGTCTAAATTGCCAATGACATCAATCGCCCTTTTTAGATCATAGTAAGCACCATCTGGTGTGGAACTATGAATACGCCTTCTTCTGTGCTTAGATAAATATCTCCACTGAAAATAAGACTCCATGAAACCCAAGTTTCTCTCGTTTACTTTTGGTCGAAGCTGTTCTCTCTGCTGATATAGTTTCCGAAGGACTTCTTTAACTATTTTTTCACCTTCATAGAGAGAAATTTTCTTCTTGGAGTAAAGGTCATTTACCTCTCTGACTTCAACTAAATCTAACTTCTTCCAAGCTTCGCCAGGATTTTTTGCCATTATGGAAAACGATTTTCTTTGGTAACCTGGCTTTTTCAAATAAAAACTAGTGTTTAACTTCATTTTTTTCTCCTTTGTTTTTGGGGCGTCACCAACGGCGGTGATGCCTCCACCTAACTAACTTTTTTGCGAGTGGTAAACAACAATGAAAAAAGTATCACTC
>JBNKNM010000021.1:0-48988 GCA_050293845.1 Pseudobacteriovorax sp.
TCTCCCAAAGATTTCATTTTTGTGGCCACTTCAGTTTGTGGTTCTTCTGGAACTGTTTCAAAGTACTTATAAGCTCCAAAACTTAAGCCGATTAGAATCACCACACTGGCTGCGAAATTCATACATCGCTTTATCACTGCCGGGTTCTGCGGATCGATAAGGAGCAGATATTTGAGCCTTAGCATAAGGATGTTCGATCTGCAGTTCTTCTTTCTTATAAAGGAGTTGCGCCATAACTTTAACTTCGTCTTCAGTTATAGTTGTATTTTTCATAATGCGGGTTGACAGTGAACCAGAACCGGTAAACATTTGATATATTCCCGAAGCTTCAAAATTTATATCAATGTTTAAGTTTTTATAAAGTTCCGCATGGGAGTGAATAATTTCTACATTGCTTTCTGTGGAGTTTAACGGAGTGAAACTCACTTCAATAGATTCAGGATCAAGACAAAACTCCTTTTGCTGACCAGTAAGTTCATCAAAACCACGCCCTACCAATAGAGGGATTTCAGCTTTGCTTGGTGAAATTTCTCCTTCGCTTAGTAACTCTTCATCAGTTTTTTTAGTATTAGTGTTCTCACTGTCGATGTCACGGGTCATGATCGCAGTATCTGCTAATTGGTCGCGACGTTTCGCCTCACTACAACTCAGTATCATGAGGCTGGTAAGTAGTCCTAGGACAATTTTAGTTTCAGGGAAAAAGTGGCTGCTTGGCTTTGCTCCGGTTCGGGATTTGATTTGGGTTATCTGCATCAAGTTCATTAGCTTTCCTCAAGAAGTAAATCGACTTTCTCCCCCTTGCAAAATTATGCCCTGTTATATAATTTCTATCATTCAAGCCATTTAACTATGACCATCCTAGATGAAGGCTTTGATACCTGATTGGATATTGGACACTTTATAAGATCACTCCCTATCTCGCTAATAATAATAAACTATTTGTTTGGAGACTATCGCAAGCTACAAAGTAGATTCCCTCAATCCCGTAGCCATATACCTCAGATTGATCATACAATACCGTGTTTACCACTTCTGGGATATACCTTGTCTTCCCTAGCTGTTTAGCGTAGGATTGCCGGGCCTAGAGGAGGTAGGAAATATGCGATTGCAGAAAGAAATAGAAAGTAAACTACATAAAACTCGCCTAAAGCTAGAAAAGTTTCATGAATACAAAGCACTACTTCGAGAGGATGGCCTCAAGCCTGACGCTGAAGATAAACAAAAAGAAAGCCGGCTCATACAGCAGATCTTAGGCTTTGAAAAAGATCTGAAAAGACTAAACAAAGGGAACCCAGCAGATAAATTACCAAAAACATCAGAAAAATTTGCCAAAGCCAAGGCCAGAGTCAAACGACCCCACTAACCTTTCCTTTTCCATCACTGCGACCAACCCATGCTAATGGGAATGACTTTTTTGCCGAAGCCAATTGAGTAAGGCTACGTTTCACTGCTGGGCTATATTTTGGTAAAGTCTGTCACGCAATACTGTTTCCTATGGCTTATTTTTCCCTCCTTGCTTTGGGGGCAGATTCCAAGCCTGCAGTACTGTGGTATTAGTAAAAGTACTAGGGAATATCGTTGCTTTTCGCATTTAGACCGCTGTCGTTCCTTTAATATACATGGGACCTGTCGAGCTGAAAGGCTGTCCTTTAAGGAAAACATCCCCGTTTGGTGCCTTTATCAGGGTCAAGCGGTTCTTAGGGGCTGTTACCGCTCTCAGAAGGCGTGTGAGAATCGCGCGAGTAACCTACTAAGATCACGGTGTTTTGCACTCCGATAATTTAGCCTCGTGGCCCTTCAGAACAGGGAAATTTGCGGAATCGTTTGCGGCGTATAGTGTACCATCGACTCTAATGCCTTATCCCAGAGCTTTTTTCTCAGCAAGCAAGCTTGAATTCCGTAGGACAAGGCTTCCTGGTAAGCCTTTGGACTATCCATACAGGCTACGTCAAGTAACTTCATGATGCGGGCAACCTGCTGATTGCCATCTAAGTCCATATGCCGGCGTAGATAGTAACTGAGGGTAGGAGTTAAAGTACCCGCCGGATAGCTCGTAACTCCCTCCAAATATGGTTTGAAGATTCTTGGAATCAGCTGTTCACGACCAAAATAGAAAACTCCAGCTAAGATATGTAAGGGGTAGTTTTGTGCGATATTGATACTAAACTGCATGCACTCTTTCAGTGGTGTCGATAAAATATCAGTGTCCAGATTTTTAAGAAATGACTTTATGGGCTTCGAATCAGCGTTCATTTCCTCCATAGCTCTTACATAAAGGCTAAAATGATCGCAAGCCTGATCGTTCTGATCAAGATCGGATTCTTCCTCAAGCACCATACTATTAATGAGCCTGATAAGCTCTTTAGGATAGGTACTAGGTTTCCAAGGAACCCTCGTGCAAGTTATATGACGCTGGAGACCTTTAAGTAGGGTCATATAATCCCACACTGCAAAGACATGATAGCCCATAAAGATTCTAAGATTATGAATATTCATGAGATCCTTATAAACAACATGTTCTATTAATTCTTGCTGTACGGCAACCAACTTTTTTTCTAAGACCTGTACTTTTTTCGTTCTCTCATAATGCTCTAAAAATGCCATTTTTCCCCTAACATCAGCTTAGCAATGACAATGGTCATTAATCTTTAGTTAGCGCTACTTTTTTGAAGGTTTGGGTAAGGATACGGAACCCTTCGGCGGATAATGCAAAGTACTTCGCATCTCTTCATACTGGGATGATGCAAAGTCAGGAAATGGTAAATTCCCATCTTGACGCAATGATTCAATTTCCTCCTCCTTGACCTTCTGTATAGACGGATCAAGCGATGGGGCCTTATCTTGATAAACTGTACGGGAAGGAAATGCGAAACTAGTGCCAGCTTCTTCTGTAATATCCATCATTCTTAACAGCAGATCTTCCCGAATGGCAAGGTACTCATACCAGCGGAAGGTATTTAAATGACAGAATATTTCGATATTAAGAGAGTATTCACCGAAGCCATCAAAGCGAACACGGATAGCTTCATCTTGTAAAACCTGAGGATGAGACACCAACATGCGCCGTAATTCTTTAATGTAATAGCGCAGCTGATCTACTGTTGTTTCATAACGAATACCTAGTTTGCTTTCAAATTTCATCTTATCTCGTTTAGAAAGGTTCTCCAAAGTCATCTGCGAAAATTCTCGATTGGGAATGGTAATTAAGGTTCTTTCTAAAGTGCGTATCCGTGTGGAACGCAAGCCAATATCTTCAACCTTTCCTAACTGCGAGTTAAAGCGACAAATGTCTCCCACCCGAACCGGTTGATCTGTGATTAATGCAATTCCGGAGAAAAGGTTTTCCAGGGATTTTTGTGCCGCCAGAGCCACGGCGATACCACCAACCCCAAGACCAGCTAATAGTGCTGTAATATCAACATTGTATACTCTCAACAAGGCGAGGGTTGTAATGATAAATAATAAAATCTTCGCCAACCGTCGGCCTAAGGGAATCACGGAACCGGCCGAATAAAGTTCCCTCTTTTCTAAGCGGTACTGAAAAATGACAGTAAAAATATCGATGGAACGCAAAAGTCCCCAGGTTAAGGCGATTACCAGAATCGTGCCCAAGACAGCAGTGACAATCTTTTGTGCCGCTAGGGTTAAATTTAGACTGAAAGCTAATAGCACCCATAATAACACTGCTACAAAAAGAAATATCGGTTTTCTTAAATCTATCAACTGATTTTTTTTGGGATAATCACTCAAAGATCGGCTCAACCTGGGGATAAGCTTTAAGATCTTCTTCGTAAAAAACTTGGCTAGCCAGCCCGAGATAGGAAAGAATATGATGGTAATAATCCACTGCCAGAGTTGAACTGTAAACATCTGCATTTCCACTAAAAATGCAGGGAGATACTCGATAATTTTGAGGTTGCTATAAAGCTCGTAGAGTTCGGGGATATTCTTAACCGTACTTTTCGAAAATTTCCAAACTAAGACTTTGGGTCCCCACATACGATCAAGATAAAAACTGTATTTTTGACTATCCTTTTCAATCACCCAAGCCAGATCACGAGTGTTTGACAAACCATCCTTTGCAACACCCTTAGGAGTATTGGCTAAACTCATTTCATCAACTTCAATAGCCCTATCAATGATAAATTTGAGTTTTTGAGCCAGGATGGAACCTTGTTCTTTACGCTTTAATTTGGGAACCGAGCGTAAATCTAGATATAATCTGGCACGTTCGAAATCCCCATCTTCACAAGCTTTTATAAAACCAAGTAGGGAACCCCGTGGTGTGTCTCGTTCATATTCATCACGAAAATTGTAGACAACATCCTCTTCATTTTCCTCTGCTGCATACAAGCAAGGGGAAATGACTAGAATAAGCATAGAAAAAACAAGCAGCTTCAGGACAAATGGCACTTTTTCACCTCTTCAGGCTATCGCTCAGGCTTCAAGAGTCACTTAAAATATTAACTTCACTGATTTCACTTGTATTATGAAACATCTGCCTACCTCAGTTGTAAGGTACGTAGTAGAATCAAGGCTAATAGGATTTTACCTTGATGACGATCCTGCGAGCATTGCGTTTATGATCAGGAAGATAAGGCTCTTCTATAGGTTCCATTTCTCCCATGCCAATAGCGATGACCCGTTCAGAATCAAAGCCCAATTCGTTCACTAGATACTGTCGGATAGTTAGTGCTCTTTGATAGGACTCCACCTGATTGGTATCTGTGGGACCTTCGGCATCAGTATGGCCCTCAACAATGAGCTTAGGCAGCTTTGAGTTGCGAAATACTTGGGAGATGCGGGATAGGACTTCTTTCCCTGCGGGGCTTAACTCATAGGTGTTAGGGTAAGCATAGGGGTCTCTGAACAAAGACATAAAAGATATGACCTTCGTCGGCGAAATATGAGTCGTGCGGATTATGGAAAATCGCTTGGGTACAGCAAGATCCCCAACCATAATATTAGGGTAGCGTCGCAAGAGCAAACGGGACTCATCTGTGGCACTCTTGCTCACCTTTGCAGTTATATAACGATCATGAATCGCTGTGATTTTTGCCACTCCTGTGGCAACATTATGATCTGTAGTTTGACGCCGGATATCAACCACGGTACCTTCCTGCAAAGGTTCTGCAGTGAAGTTTTTTAAGATCAGGAACTCTCCTTTCTTATTGGTGAAAACCTGATCCACCCAGATATGACCAGCCATATCAACATTATCACCTTCTTGCGCAATATCATGGAGATTTGTGGCAGGTTTTACATATTTTCTATAGACAACCTCTCCAAGACTGTGGTTTGTAGAGACGGCGACGGAAAAAACAGCCAAGTAAGTTATAATTGCGTATAAAGATCTACCATTGATGTTTACCATGATGGCCTCTTACTATTGAAGTGCTGGGAGCACCCTGATAATCGTCTTACCTGAGGAAAGGTTTAGTTGATCTTATATAACTATATAAAATCATTATATTTAGAATCTTACCTCTGCGACAAATTTGGCACTAGGAGGCAAGGCTATGGCTCCATTTGAAGACTTCCTTTTTGACGGGCGAAAAAAAAATGAGACCTATCAAAAAACTCTGGAAACATTGCTCGAGCTAAATCCACCGCCTACTGGTCCTACGATCCAAGAAGTTTTCTCGTCAGCTCCTTATTTGGTAGGCAAAATTCCAAGCCTCTTAGACCCTGACTTCGAAAAAATTGTAAAAGCTAGACAAATTCAACTTATTCTCTGCAACCGTCTCCTCGCCGAACCCCAAGAAGCCCGTAAATGCATTGCTGACTGTCCCAAGCCGATCTTGGTCAAATTGAATTCACTTGAACCCACTGAACTATTAGCCTCACGTCTGCTTGGAATATATGGTGGTATCATAGATATCACAAATCACGATACCGCAGCCGTGCAATTATGTATCGAAACGGGTCGGAGTTATAACTTTAAAGTTTTCGTCCGCTGTGATTCCGAGCATGATGCCAAGAAAACTCAGCAAATTGACTGCAACGTCATATGGGCTTCCCCACATTTAAATAAAAATGTTTTGCTGCATATCCCCAACACTCGCCTTTTAATTAAGGAACTAAATGCTCTGGAGGACATGGATGAACTAGTGGATTTACCACACCGTATCGGCATTGAGTTAACAAAGCAATTAACCGACTTTTCTTAAATTTTAGGAGTATCATAATATGTCAGAGCAAAAGAATCTCTATAAGGAAGCAGGAGTTGACATTGAGCGAGGAGACGCCCTAGTCAATTGGCTACAGGATGACAAGTCTGATCGTACCCATGGTTTAGGAGAAGTTGTTTCGGGAATCGGTGGATTTTCAGCCCTGTTTCGTCCTAACTTTTCAGGAATGAAAGATCCGCTCATTGTTTCTGGAACTGATGGCGTTGGAACCAAAGTGCTCTTGGGTATAGAAACAGACAAGCTTGAAGGGCTTGGTGTTGATTTGGTATCTATGTGTGTCAATGACCTCTATACTATCGGCGCCCAACCCTTATTTTTTCTCGATTATTACGCCACTGGCGTGCTGAATGAAAGCCAGTTCAAGCGCATTCTCACGGGAATAAAGCAAGCCTTACAGCAGTGTCATGCAATGCTACTCGGAGGCGAGACTGCCGAGCTTCCTGGGCTCTATACGAAAGGACACTTTGATTTAGCGGGCTTTATCGTTGGTGTGGTTGATGGTGTGAAACGCATCCATCCGGGATTGGTAGGCCCGGGAGATGTTATTGTCTCCTTTGCCAGCAGTGGATTCCATTCCAACGGTTATTCCCTTATCCGCAAGTGGTTAGATAAAAACCCAGCTGACAGCGCAACCCTCGATAACATTATGACTCCCACAAAAGTCTATGGCAATATCCCATCCCTACTACAGAGCTTGCCCGACAACACCATCCATGCACTTGCCAACATCACAGGCGGTGGCATTTCGGGAAATCTTCCCCGTGTTTTACCTGAGGGTGTCGTTGCTAACATTGAGCAAAGTAAAGTACCTGTTCCTGATTGGATGATGAGCTTTTGTCATGCTAACGGAGCAGAGTTTCAGGACGTCGAGAATGTGTTCAATATGGGGGCTGGCATGATTGCAGTAGTGGCAAGGGACAGCATCGATGCCGTCATGTCCCAATCTAAGAGCTTAGGCCTGCAGCCAACCATAATCGGCGAAATCTCTTCTGGTCTTGGTTCCGCCCATGTTAAGTATTGCTAGGAGTTGAAATGAAAGCTCAAGAAATGCCTACACATATTTTAAGCTCAGCACAGTTTGATCGCAAATTCCTCGATTATATTTGTTTATTGACCGACACGATTCGTCGCTTCGATAAATCTAAAGAGGGTTTGATGTACCTTAAGGGGCTTTTGTCTCATAAACGAGCCATGTTGTACTTTACCCAGCCGTCAACCCGCACCTTTCTGTCTTTTCAATCAGCATGCCATATACTGGGGATGCCAACCAGCGAGATTCGAGATTCTTCGACAAGTTCCGAAAGAAAGGGGGAATCCATAGAGGACTCGCTCCAAACCTTCTCATCCTATGTCGATCTCATTGTTATGAGGACAGCCATACCGGGCCTATGCGATCGGATTGCCAGTTATTTAGATCAGAGTGACCGTCCTGTTCCTATCATCAATGCGGGCAGTGGCCCAGACGAGCATCCTACTCAGGCCCTATTAGATATCTATACCCTAAACCGCAGTTTTATTAGGCAAGGGGGAATCGAAGGCAAAACCATCACCTTGGTGGGTGACTTGAAACGGGGGCGAACAGTCCGCTCGCTCAGTAGTCTCTTAAGTAATTACCAAGGAGTAAAGCTGCGTTTTGTGTCGCCTACAGAATTCAAAATAGAAGAAGATCTGCGATCTCTATTACAGGCGAAAGGCATGATTTTTGAGGAAACCTCCCATCTCCTTGACGCCATTGACGGTGCCGATGCTATCTATATGACAAGGGTTCAGGATGAATATGATCGTCAGAATGAGTCCCAAGCTGTCGACACAAGTTCCTTCCATTTGAAGTTTGAACATCTTAAAATATTAAAGGACAACACCGTAATCATGCATCCGCTACCACGACGGGATGAATTAGATCAGCGTATCGATAGTGACCCGCGGGCAAGATATTGGCGTCAAGAACGCAATGGCATGTGGACCCGGGTTGCATTACTGACTATCATGCTAGGAGTCGACCAGCAGATCGTGCTCCCGGAGTTATAGCTTGGACTTACAAAGTCTAGGTAGATAGTTTCTCAGAAAGCTAGGATTTGAATGGATACGTTAAAATTGGCTTCCCTTAGTTTTTGCAGTGGAAATGACAAAACAGCAAACATCCAAAGGGCCCAAAAACTGATCATAGCAGCTGCTGAGCAAGGGGCCGATTGGATTCTATTGCCAGAAATTTTTAGTTTTCATGGTTCCTACGAACATTTGTACATTAATGCAGAGTTTGAAGGCGGACCAACATTTCAAATCCTCGCGAATCTAGCCTCTCATCATAGGGTTTGTATATTCGCTGGTACCATGGGTGAACGACCTGAAGAGAGTCTGCCGGTAGCCAAGCGCTTTAATAGCCAAGGGCAGCGTCGAGTTTATAATACAATGTATGTTTTCAATCGCGAAGGGAAGTTAGCTGGGAAGTACCGTAAAACTCATCTTTTTAGCCTTCTGGGTCATGATGCAACACATACTTACTGCGAGCCTGACGGTTATATTCCCGGGGACACGCGCACCGTCATTACTCTAGAAGACTGGACTGTTGGCTTAAGTGTATGCTATGATTTGCGCTTTCCAGAGTTTTTCTGCGCTATGGGACGCAGCCAACCATTAGACATGATCGTACTCCCAGCAGCATTTACCTATCATACAGGTAAGTCCCATTGGGAGCTGCTCCTAAAAGCCAGAGCCGTGGAAAACCAATGTTTTGTATTTGCCTCCAATCAGTGTGGAGAGCATCGTCCTGGCCGCAAGTCTTGGGGACATTCCATGATTATTGATCCTTGGGGTCAAAAACTTGCTAGCACAGGTGAAAGTTCTGGAATAGCCTTCGCTGAAATAAATAAATCAGACATGAACACCATACGCAGTAAATTGCCGGCTTTGGATAACCGGCGACCTGAGCTATATCTTTAGCATTATGTAGCGGAGCAATTTCTATCTGGAGTCCTATTGCATCACTTCTTGAAATATAACTTTGTGAATGGGCGTCTAGGTGATCCCGCTATACTAGGACAGCTTGTCAAGCATGGGCAGAATATTCTATTTGACCTTGGGGACCTCACCGCTCTGTCTAAGAAGGATCTAAATAAAACACAGTATATCCTACTCAGTCACACTCACATGGACCATTTTATTGGATTCGAGCGCATTCTAAGAACTCATATACCCCATAGACGTCGCGTGACTATAGTGGGACCAACAGGAATAGCTCAGCAGGTACGGCATCGTATCTTGGGTTATACTTGGAATCTTATCGAAGATGATCAACTAGCTTATCAGATCCATGAGGTCTCGGATAATAGGATTGTAAAAAATTACATCATGAGCAAGGGCACTAATTTTGAAGTCATTGCCACTAAAACCACCCTTGCTATACCGGGCGCTAGCTATAAAGCTATCAACCTATCTCACCTAAATATTGACAGCATCGCATATCAATTGGTCTTCCCCACTTTCTGGAAGACAAACCTCGACAGGATACTGCAAGATGGCCTGTCACCCGGCCCCTGGATTAGCGAGGTGCAACAGCTAGGACCCGATCATCAGGGGGCACATCTGTCTATCTCTGGTAAAACCTTTGCAGTTAAGGATCTCATCCAGCGCTATTTCGAACCTCATTACAGATCCTGCTGCTATCTAACAGATGTTGGCTTTACTAAGGATAATCTAGATAAACTTCACCGGTATTTTTCTGATACCTATCTATTGTTTTGTGAGTCCAGCTTTCGTCATCTTGATGCATGGCGCGCACGGGAAAAAGCCCATCTCACCACAAAACAAGCGGCACTCATAGCTGCTTTACTGGGGGTAAAGGAGTTTGAACCGTTTCATTTCTCCAGTATATATGGGAAGGATGAGAAAACTACCTATGATGAAGCCATAGAGTATTGGGAGCAGTTCCGAGATTTAAGTCGCTCGGAACTTCACAAAGAAATTCAAGAAGAGTTAATGTAAACAAGACTTGAGTATCATTTGGCTGTCGTCAGCTTCACCGTCTTCAAATTGGTCAAGGAGCTTGTTTAAATCACTCATGCCATCAAATTCTTCAAGGTCGAATATACCTTTTTCTTCCAGAATAGCCCTGACATTTTTAATAAACCCTACTACTGCCCCTTGATGTTGATTCAGAGAATTCAGTTCCTGCTTCAGTCGAAAAACCTGTGAACCTAATTCCATTACAGTGTATTCCAGCTGATCAATCCTATTGGACATAAAAACTCCTGATGATGTGACCTATTTAGAGTTCTAATCGGCGTTGATCCTATAAAGCTAAGAGCATTAATTACCTACTTTGGAACCCTAGGATCAGGTGACACATAGATGCTAGCTGGTCTTTCTTTTTTCGAGGCCATACTTGTTAACTTTTGTTATAAGACCGGCACGGCTAATCCCCAGTTCCTTGGCCAACCGCGACTTATTCCACCCAGTTCGGTTGAGTCCTTCTAGAATCATCTGCTTTTCCAGAGATTCCAGGGAATCTTTAAGATTACCGTTGACTCTCAATCCTGGGAATTTCTTGCTAGTGGCTTCTTTTATACGCGGTGAAAGGTAATCTTCAACAACCATAGTTTTTTCACCCGCCAAGACACAGAGTCTCTCCACTTCATTTTCTAATTCACGCACATTTCCAGGCCAATCATGATCCATCAGTTTTTCTAAACAGGACTTATCGATAGTTTTCTTAGGAGTTTTGGAGTTTTTTGCAAATTTTTCCAAAAAGTGATCGACAAGCAACAAAATGTCCTCTTTTCGATCTCGGAGCATGGGGACGAGTACATTGATGACGTTGAGCCGATAAAATAAATCTTCTCGAAACTCGCCTGTCTTTACCATTTCACCAAGGTTTTTATTGGTAGCCGCTAATACCCTTACATTACCCTTACGCACTTCTGTGCTTCCTACCGGGGTGAAGGTACCCTCTTGAAGAACTCGCAGCAATTTGACCTGCATCTGCATCGAAGTATCTCCTATCTCATCAAGAAATAGGGTGCCACCATCAGCGGCTTCGAAAAGTCCCTTTTTGTCCTTCACAGCACCCGTAAAAGATCCTTTTATATGGCCAAATAACTCTGATTCAAGAAGATTTTCATTAAAGGCCCCACAGTTAACAACCAAAAATTTTCTGCTTTTTCGTTTTGAATTATAGTGCAATGCCTTTGCAATCAGCTCTTTACCAGTACCGTTCGAG
The DNA here is from genome assembly GCA_050293845.1 of Pseudobacteriovorax sp. Classification (GTDB taxonomy): domain Bacteria; phylum Bdellovibrionota_B; class Oligoflexia; order Oligoflexales; family Oligoflexaceae; genus DT-89. Next base: position 11,407 of record JBNKNM010000021.1, read on the forward strand.
CCTTGGATCAGAACTGTGGCATCAGAGTCACATATACGCTCCAGTAGACGATAGAGTTCCTGCATCGGCAGTGATTTACCGATCATCTGATCAAATCCGTAGCGGACCCCCAGTTCCTTAGAAAGTTCACTGACCCTCGATTTCTCATCGTCCAAGAATTTATGCATCACCAATATTTCGTCAACCACCAAAGTAATCAACTCGCTTAGATAACGAATTTCTTTTGCAGATAACACAGGAAGGTTATCGATTTCATTAAGTAGATCCTTGCTATCAGGGAAGTCTCGTTCTAGATAGGAGCGAATAATCGCTTTTTGCTCTGCAGCGGTGTCTGAATCAATAAAGCCATCACCAAAAACGGTACCCATAAAATCCCCATTAACATGAATAGGGACAGAGATCACTGAAAAACCTGTAGGATCTCGGGTGATCCGCGGTTTCTTGCTTGATATGGACTCCACTGTTGTCTGTCGTGCCGTAGCTACACGCTTAGCAAAACCTTTATCGTCGGCAACTATCGCCTGACAAATGGGGTTGAGAGGATTAAAAAACCTTCCCTCAGGAACTCCACGTAGAAATCCTCGCTTATCGGTGAAATTGATCTGAACGCTCCACCACTTGCCAATTATCTCTTTCAACTTGCGAATAACGTGAATTTTATCAAAGTCTTCCCAGCGAACTTTTTCGTTGCTCATTCATAACTCCCAATGGTCTCATATCACCCTGAAAGTGTCAGGGTGAAGACAGTTTGCGGTAGCATTAGGAGTTATCGGCCAAATCGGCCAGAAACTTTACAGTCTTTACGTCAATAAATTCATGCAGTTACTAAAAAGTGCCTGAAATTTGATACTCACTGTAAGGTAGGTAGTCAGCCATGGTGGCGAAATGTAAACTCTCCTTTTTTTGAAAATATAAATATTTTCTTATCGTTAGGAGAAAATTTTGGATTTTTAAACACAAATTGTGTGTAATTTTCATCCATGTATTCGATTTTGATACCGCGAACGTATTTTTCTTGGTCAGAAATCTTAATTTCAATTTGACTGATGTCAGTAGCAGCTCCCACCCGTGGTCTGAGTGTCAAAACTGTCTGCCCTTTAGCTTTGGAACTATTCACTAGATCGTATCGATTACTAAGGGTCTGGGGATCAAGAACGAGGCTCACCACTTCATTCAATTCTCGCGCTAATCCGATATTTGCATTATAGTTGGTAACCAGCTTTTCATTGGCACGAAAATGGGTCAGAGTTTTACCGTTATAATAGAACTCCTCAGAGCCCAACTGTTCGCTCATAAAGTTCCATCGGAAGAAATTGGGTTTTGAAAAATATGCCGTACCTGATCTGTTAATTTTTCGATTGCGTAGCTTCTTGTAGATTGTCTGAGAGAAGTCGACCTCCATATGATCGATATTTTTGAACAAGTCATTATGCTTGCTCCTCAGATCATCTCCGTAGACCAAGCAGCTTGCCATCGCTAAGATAGATACTAACAGTGCTTTCAAACTAATCTCCTCGTTGGGTTTCTACAAAATTCAAAAGTTTCTGTAAGGCTATTAAGCATACCATGGATCGATTCCTGAGCCGATCCTTCGTTAAAGAAAGCCTTTCAACTTTGCAAGTATGATGCGACCCAAATGCTAGGTAAATTGTGCCAACCGGCTTATCGGGAGTTCCCCCACTTGGTCCTGCAACCCCAGTAACAGCTATAGAAAAATCTGCATGAAAAAGGTCTAAGGCTCCCTGAGCCATCTGTTCAGCCACTTGAGCCGAAACTGCACCGTATTGATGCAAAGCTGTAGGGTTTATATTCAATAAATCAATTTTAGCTTGATTGCTATATACATTGACTCCTCCCATAAAAAACTGGGACGAACCAGCGTGATGGGTCAAAGTCGCTGCTAATAGACCGCTGGTGCAACTTTCGGCAGTAGCTAGTTTTAACCTGTTGGTGATAAAATTTTGCTGAATAATTTTAGCTGATTCAATACAATGTTCACTATTGTCAATAAGCATAGAAATGTCTCCAAACAACCGATGCGAGGCTTTTTTATCGCTATTTGTAAAAAACTGAATTATTGTCCTTGCAAGACAATTTAATATCAACTTAGACCATTTATTTCTTCAATTTTTAAGGAGCTGTCGCCATGAGCCATACCTGGCTACAACATTATCCTGCGAATGTTAACTCTGAGATTGAAATCCCCTCTGATTTAGACATAGCTGGAAAAATCGAGGCGACCTGTCGTCAATATGCTCATAAAGTCGCATTGTCTTGCATGGGAACTGATATCAGTTTTCGCCAGTTTGACCGACTTGGGTCTGACTTTGCAGCTTTTCTGCAAAAGAAGGTGGGTTTGAAGAAAGGCGAAAGAGTCGCAATCATGCTTCCAAACACAATACAGTTTCCCGTAAGCATGTTGGGAGTTTTAAAAGTCGGGGGCATTTGCGTTAACACCAATCCCCTTTACACCGCACGAGAAATGCGCCATCAGTTCAAGGACAGCGGTGCTAAAGTTATCGTGATCATGGATTTGTTTTTAGACAAGCTAGAAGAAATTATAGGCGACACCGATATCGAGCATGTTGTGGTCACTGGTATTGGCGACCAGCTTCCCATATGGAAAGGTGCATTAGTCTCTTCCGTATTGAAATTAAAAGGTATGGTTCCTAAGCACAAACTAAAAGTGACGCGATTTAAGGAGGCCATTAAGCTTGGCTCTCGTGAAAAGTATGAGCGTATCAAGAGTGAGCTTGAAGATGTTGCAATCTTGCAGTACACGGGTGGCACCACAGGGGTGTCAAAAGGCGCAATGCTCACACAGCGGAACGTTCTTTCCAATATGTTTCAGATTCAGGAGTGGTCTAAACCATATCTGCTGAAAGGTGATGAAACGATTCTCACAGCGCTACCCCTCTACCACATATTCGCTCTTACTGTGAACTTTCTCTCTTTTTTCACCCTAGGTGGTCAGATGGTCCTTGTTCCTCGCCCCGTTCCCATCGAAAACACAATCAAGATTTTCAAAAAGTATAAAATATCCGTCATGACTGGTGTTAACACCTTACTGAATGCCATGATAAATGACGAGAGATTTCAAAAACTAGCTCCCCGCGACATGAAGATTTGCCTTGCGGGTGGTATGGCATTGCAGTCCAAGGTTGCTAAAGAATTTCAAAATATTACTGGTACCCAGGTTATCGAAGGTTTTGGCTTAACGGAAGCCTCCCCTGTCACCCACTGTAATCCACTTCATATTGCAGCTCCCCTGGGTTCCATTGGTCTTCCGCTGCCCTCAACAGAATCGAAGGTTGTGGACCCCGATGGCAATGAACTTAGTCCGGGAGAAGTTGGTGAACTCATCGTTCGAGGACCTCAAGTCATGAAAGGATACTGGCAGCGCGATGATGAAACTCAGAAGACACTCAAGGATGGCTGGCTTTGGACTGGGGACATGGCAACCATGGATGAGTCTGGCTTTTTCTTCATAGTCGATCGTAAAAAAGACATGATTTTGGTATCGGGCTTCAACGTATACCCCAACGAAGTTGAGGAAGTTTTATCGTCCCACCCCAGAGTCTTAGAAGCGGCAGTCATTGGTGTGGAAAGTGCTTCTAGCGGTGAAACTGTGAAAGCCTTTATTGTTAAGAAAGATGACAGTATCACGGAAGAAGATCTGAAAGAATATTGCGAGAAGAATCTCGCAGGTTATAAGCGCCCTAAAATCTATTCTTTCGTAAATGAGCTTCCCAAAACAAATGTAGGAAAAATTCTCCGCAGGGAGCTGCGGGAAGAAGTAAAAAAGGAAGCGTGAATCCGACTCTAAACGCAGCGAGAATATAAAGCCAGCAGTAGCTGGCTTTGTTTTTAACGTAGCATTTGCAATACGATTTCCGGTTGGGTATTGGCATGGGTCAAGACTGAGGCCCCAGCCGTAGAAAGAATCTTCGCCTGAGTAAATTTAGCTGTTTCTGCTGCGAAATCCACATCGCGAATCCGACTGTTAGCGGCGGCTAAGTTTTCTGAAGAAACCTCAATATTTTGGATAGCACTATTCAGCCGTGACTGTACAGAGCCTAGAGTTGAGCGATAGGAAGCGACCTCGTTTAAAGCTGTATCTAGGACGTTAAATAAGGAATCGGTACCATCTGGTCCTAAATCAGAAGCCCCACCATCATCCGAGTTTGGCACTACTGAAAGGTCACTATCAGTGACATCAGCGAGGGCAGTATTAAGAACCTCGAGTTCTTCCAAGTCAATAGAGATAACATCTGAATCATTATCAGGGTCAATATCGGGAGCTGACCCTTCAACATTTGCACGATTTGAGGCTCCCACGAAAATCCTCATCGACTGGCCACCATCTTCGGCATTCAAAACTTTTCTTCCATTAAATTCTGTCGAGTCAGCAATACGCCCCACTTCGGACACAAGCTGTTGAAATTCTTTGTCAAGAAACTGCCGTTCACGATTACCTATGGTATCCGAAGCAGCTTGAGACCCCAATTGCCTCATGCGCACCATAATATTGGTAATCTCATTCAAACCACCCTCGGCGACTTGAATATAGCTGATACCATCATTGGCATTGCGCTTGGCAACGTCCAAACTGGCTATCCGTGAGCGGATTCGTTCGGAAACGGCCAAACCGGCGGCATCATCGGCAGATTTGTTGATACGCTGGCCCGAAGCCAATTTCTCAATGGACTTGGTCATCTCGCGTCTGTTATCGCTTAGTTTTTTCTGAGCGATTAAAGACTCCACATTGGTTTTAATGCGAACTCCCATTTGAACCTCCTTGTAATATGCGTTAACGAATTAATTGCAACGCCATATCTGGCGTCTGATTGGCTTGTGTCAGCACCGAAAGTGAGGATTGCTGCAGCACTCGGGATTGGGTGAGACGCGACGACTCTTCCGCAAAGTCCACATCGCGTATGCGACTGTTAGCTGTTTGTAGGTTTTCATTTTGGATCGAAAGGTTACCGACAGCGGTATTGAGGCGACTTTGGACAGCACCCAGGGTAGCCCTTTCACTTGAGACCCTATTGATAGCGTCATCGATATCGTTGAGCTTGCTGACGATAACCTCACGGTCTATGCTCCCGTCTAAAGTAGCAGGCCCTATCTCCTCTTCACGCCCTAGGTTTAAACCTTCAACATTAAGGGTCTTTAAACCCTCAAGACTCAAAGTGATGGTGTCCTGATTTTCCTCCACAGCACTGCCATTGACGCCAACTTGGATGACTAGTTGATCCTTTTGATCCGCATCAAAGAGCTTTAGTGTATTGAATTCGGTAGTTGCTGAAATGCGATCTATCTCATCAACAAGCTGGGTATACTCGCGGTTAAGATAGCTGCGTTCCTGATCACCAATAGTATCGGAAGCTGATTGGATGGTAAGCTCACGCATGCGCACCAGGATATTGCCTATCTCATTCATAGAGCCTTCCGCTACTTGAATCATAGAAACAGCATCGTTAGCGTTTCGTTTTGCTTGGTTCAAACCACGAACTTTAGCTCGAATACTTTCTGAAATAGCCAAACCAGCAGCATCATCTGCTGACTTATTGATGCGGTAGCCGGATGATAGCCGCTCCAAACTTTGCCGCATTTCTTTTGAATTGTTTTGTGCAAATCGTTGGGCTGTGAGTGAAGATACGTTGGTACGGATACGTAATCCCATGATTTCCTCCTTGAAGTATTCCTTTTTTGGATAGGCTAGCAACCGTGCTAACCTGTTCACTTGCAACCTTGCAAGTACAGGGAGCTATGTCGAGTTATTTTGCGAAAACTTAAATATTATTTTATATAATTAAAAATAAAAGAGGAATTCTCAGTAAATCAGGGGTACTGAATTCTTAAGTAAAAACAGTAGATTATGTTGATAATTAAACATAAAAAGGGGATTTATAGTACTTAATCAAGCTCTTATAGAACCCTAAACAATCATTTTTCACATCTGGGTTAGATTTTAGGAATACATTCATTTAGAGTAAGAGCCCGGAAATCACAGGGACAGAGAAGGTGCAGAAAATCAAAAAAAAAGTGGAAGAAAAACTTTCAGCTCTCCGTGATTGTTCCGGTCAGCTTTATGTAGCATGCTCGGGGGGGCTAGATTCCATGGCTCTGCTAGAGATCTTACGTACTACATCCGCAGCACTAACAAGCGTTCCACCACCGCACATATTACATGTTAACTACGGACTCAGAGGCCAGGAGTCTGATGACGACGAAGATTTTTTACGAACGTATGGAAAAATTCACAAGCTTTCCATCAGCGTGCTGGATTTACGACAAGAGCCAAAACCTTCCCAAGGCATCCAAGATTGGGCTCGGAAAAAACGCTACTCATGGTTTCTAAACATCAGTAAAGCCAAGGATTGTATAGCCATAGCTCATACAAGAAGTGATTTGGCTGAGAATGTTCTATTGCGCCTGGCAAGGGGAGTTGGCGATAACCTGCTGGGTATGGCTGTAGAATCGGGCCGTCTTTGGCGACCCTTGCTCAACGTACCTCGCACTGAGCTACAAGAGTATATGATCAGGCAAAATATTCCCCATCGCGAAGACTCCTCCAATGCTAAACTAGTCTATAGCCGCAACAAGATTCGGCTACAGGTTTTCCCGGTGTTAGAAGATATCGCCCCCCATGCGGAACAGCGTATTGTATATACGGCCCGCGATATCGATGAAATTTTGCGGGAACTTGACCTCCAAAACAAGAGTATCTGGAGCCAAGAAAAACTCTATGTCCAGGATATCTTGGGGTGCAGTGCAGCTTTAGCCAGACGTTTCATAACTTTGTTCCTTAAGGGCCAGGATGCAGAAATCGAGTTGAATAGAAGTCTAATCGCTGATATTTACGAGGCTCTATGTTCCCAGAAAGATTTAACTAGAGAGTTGAAGGGCTATTGCAGGGTGTTAGTAAGAGGTGGAACATTAGAAGTGCAGTTTAAAGAGGCGTTTGCTGGATATTCGAAGCAATATAGCCGATTTTTAAAGGGGGAGCCCAAATTATTTTTAGGCTCAGGTGCAAAAATTAATAGGAACGAAAGTTAATACGAGTTATTGAGAGAGCAGGCCTCGGCTCGGAGCCGAGGAGATTGTGAATTAATCTTAAGTACTTCTCATTCCTATTAAGGCAGCCTATCAAGATTGGCGTTGCTCCATTAGGGTAAGATCTTGATACTTTTAAAAAGTAGTGAACAACGATATTCTTAATTAAATTGTCTATTCTCAGCAGGAGAAAGAGGTATATGTCAAAATCAAAGAAGTCCAATCAGCAAGTGAAGTTTTCTCTATTACTCGCTGGTATAGTTATGTTGGCATTTATGTTCAACATTTTATCGACAACAAAGGAAGAATCACAAGTCATTAATTTTACACAGTTTTCTGAGCTTGTATCCGCAGGTCAGGTCAGTGAGATGACCATTAGTCCTCTGGAAAGTACCGTGACGAAAAGGGATGGCACTGCAGTCATAGTTAATGTCCCTGAGGACGTCATTAATGCCGATGACCTAGTCAAAAAGGGAATTCAGGTGACTTATAAGAAACCTGAAGAAGAAAGTCTCTGGAAAGGTTTACTCATTAACTTTGCCCCGTTCCTCCTAGTCATATTTTTCGCCATGCTAATTTTACGCCAAATAAATATTGGCGGTGGTAAGGCCATGTCCTTTGGCAAAAGCAGAGCGAAAATGCTCAATGAAAACCAGTCAAAACTGACATTTAAAGACGTAGCGGGTGTTGAAGAAGCCAAAAACGAGCTTGAAGAAATCGTAGACTTTTTGAAAGACCCTAAAAAGTTCACTCGATTAGGAGGTCGCATTCCCAAAGGTGTGCTCCTTGTAGGACCTCCAGGTACAGGTAAAACTATTTTAGCCAAAGCCATTGCAGGAGAGGCTGGTGTCCCATTCTTTAGTATTTCGGGATCTGACTTTGTTGAGATGTTTGTTGGTGTTGGAGCGAGCCGGGTCCGTGACCTATTTGAGCAAGCGAAAAAACAGGCTCCCTGTATTATATTTATTGACGAAATCGATGCCGTGGGACGACAGCGTGGAGCTGGACTTGGGGGAGGCCACGACGAGCGCGAACAGACCCTCAATCAACTTTTAGTTGAAATGGATGGTTTTGAAACAAATGAGGGTGTTATCCTTATTGCAGCTACGAACCGTGCTGATGTTCTCGACCCAGCCCTTTTACGACCAGGTCGATTCGACCGAAGAGTCTATGTTCCAAAACCAGACGTGCGGGGTCGCCGAGGAATTCTTGGTGTCCACACCCGTAAAACCCCTCTAAAAACTGACGTAGACCTAGATATCATAGCCCAGGGAACATCTGGTTTTTCCGGTGCTGATTTGCAAAACCTCGTCAATGAAGCCGCCCTCATAGCAGCCCGAAACGATTGCAAAGAAGTAACCATGGCCCACTTTGAAAATGCCAAGGATAAGGTCATGATGGGGCCAGAGCGTAAAAGTATGGTTTTCAGCGAGCAGGAAAAGCGCACAACAGCCTACCATGAGGCAGGCCACTGTATCGTAGCAAAGATGGTTCCTGGAGCCGACCCTGTTCACAAAATTACTATCATTCCTCGTGGCCAAGCTCTGGGAGTCACTATCCTACTACCAGCAGAGGATAGGCTTTCTATGTCAAAAGAGTATGCTGAGGGTATGATTGCCTACGCCATGGGTGGGCGGGCTGCTGAAGAAATCGTCTTCGGCCACCTCACCACAGGTGCTGGAAACGATATCCAAAAAGCAACAGATATTGCCAGACGTATGGTATGTAATTGGGGCATGAGCGATAAACTAGGACCAATTGCCCTCAATGCCAATGATCATGATCCGTTTGTGGGTCGCGAGTTCGGTCATCATGATCGCTACTCAGAAACAGTCCTTAACGATATTGACTCTGAAGTTAAAAATATCATCACGACAGCCTATGATAAGGCTCTCAGCATTCTTAAGGACAAAAGGGAAGTTCTCACGGAGATGTCGGAATCTCTGCTTATCCGAGAAACCCTAGAGTCCAAGGATATTGATGCCATCATGAATGGTAATAAAATTGTTTCTGAAGAAGAAAAAGAAGCATACCAGGATAGGGTGAAAAAGGAGCGTGAAGCATCCCTGAACGCATCCCAGAAAAAGAATCAAAATACCAAACAACAAGATTCCGAAGATCCTACTGCAACAGGAGTCGAGCCATTACCGCTAGGAACTTAGAACAAGACCAACTCATTATGGGGGTTATCAATATCACCCCCGATTCATTTTCCGATGGCGGGCGGTATAATAATCCCGAAGATGCCTTAAGGCGTGCCATAACTCTATCAGAGGAGGGTGCTGATATAATTGATCTAGGAGCCGAATCTTCTAGACCAGGTGCAAAATTTTTAAGTGTCGATGAGGAATGGCATAGGCTGGAACCTGTGCTGCGAAAGATTGAAGCCGCAAACTTACAAGCGCATATTAGCGTCGATACCAACAAACCAGAAATTATGCGAAGAATAGTGGATTATGGTGTTAGTATAGTCAATGATATAAGGGGGGGAGCCGATCGCCGCACCCTAGAGTTTCTTTCCCGTCACTCCATAACTTATCTTGCGATGCACATGCACCAAAACCCCGACACTATGCAAATCCAACCCCTATATGGAGTTGATGCAATATCTGAAGTAGAAGCGTTTTATCGGAAAACAAAGCAATATCTACTTGACTGTGGATTTAAAGACGAAAATATTTGGCTAGACCCTGGGATAGGTTTTGGTAAAGACGATAAAGCCAACCTACTTCTACTAAAGCAGAGTTACTCATGGGTAAAGCAATATCAACTTGTCATGGGTATTTCAAGAAAATCTTTTCTTGGAAGGCTTTTGGGAATTGGTAACCCCCAAGACCGGGACCCAGCGTCGAAAATGCTTGAGTACAGTTTCTTGGCTCATAATATAAAGGCAATTCGCACCCACGAAGTCAAATCTCTAGTTATCATGAGAGGACTGCTCGCAGTGTGAGTTAGTGAACAAGTGGAGTTTTAATGATCGATCTGATTCAAAAGCTAGGTACATGGGCTTTTGTCGATGTATTGATCATCGCCATTGCTATCTATAGGCTACTGTTGCTCATAAGAGGAACTAGAGCTATGCAAATGGTATTAGGAATATTGATCCTCGCGGGCTTTGCATTTCTACTCTCACTGATCTATCCCTTAACCACTTTAAAATGGGTTATGGATAAATTCTATTCTTCCATCTTTATTATTCTTGTCATTCTCTTTCAGGAAGATATTCGCCGTGTGCTATCGCGCATGGGTAAGAGGACTGTGTTTCCCAGTGGAGAGACGGTAGCCTCTCAGCACATGCTAGATGAAATTACCCGCGCATCCTCCTCTCTGACTAGTAAGAAATTTGGGGCTCTCATAGTCATCGAACGCAACATCATTCTCAGTCGCTATGTTGATATTGGAATCCTTGTAGACGGCCGTATTTCCAAAGAGCTATTGGTCTCTATCTTTCACCCTTCATCTCCCGCCCATGATGGCGCTGTTATTATCCAAGAGGGACGAATCGCTGCAGCAGGCTGCTTTCTCCCTCTTACAAGGGATGAAAACATCAATCCGGACCTCGGCACACGACACCGCGCCGCGATTGGTATGAGTCAAGAAACTGATGCCCTGGTAGTAGTTGTCTCAGAAGAAACACAAGCCATCTCCCTTGTCGTCGATGGTAATGTTTCCCGTAACCTCAGCCCTAAAGAGCTGCGCAAGGCGCTACGCAATTTACTGAGCCCCAAGGCAGAGGAAGCGGCAGCCAAACAAAAAAGGAGCGGTAGCAATTGGAACCATGTGATCGAGAGAATGAGAATCTTCCGCTCCGGGAGTGACAGAAAATGATCAAAAAACTGGTACAGCTTGTCACACGCAATATTGGCTATAAAATAGCCTCACTGATATTAGCTATCTTGATTTGGGGAATCATCCAGGCGGAGCAGATTCAAGATAAGAACATTGAAATCAGGGTAAATATACAGCCTGCCCCAGGTTATACCATTCGTGGCGATTATGTTCGCACGAAGTCGGCAACCATGCGAGGTCCTCGGGTATGGATGATCGATGCTCCCAAAACCTTAGAAGCTGATCTCAATATCCCTTCTGGTAAGCAGGGACGTTTTCGCGGCAGAATAGATAAGGAAAAGATAAAAAAATGGAATCAGAGATTTCAACTGATGATTCACGACCCTTATATTGATATATTTGTTGATCGCAAAATTGAGCGGACGGTTCCCGTTAAAGAAATTCTCCAAGGTACTCCAGCCGAAGGCTACCTGATCGAAAAAATCACTTTAGAGCCTCGCGTGGTGACCCTTACCGGAGTGCGAGAGGATTTACTCAAGTTACGTCAGATAGCAACAGAACCCATCGATATCGATGGCATCAAAAACAACACCACCAAAAAGGTCAAACTCATCTCGCCAGGACGTGGCGTAAACTCCATGAGCCTCAGCACGGTGAATGCCCATTTCAAGGTCGGTGATAGCAAAGTTAATAAGCGCTTTGGTAGCATTCCCATTGAGGTTGTCGGTAGCGACCATAAAACGCGGGTCAAACCCACCTTTGCATCCATAATGGTACAAGGAACCCCTGGCGTTCTCAACTTTATCAAGCGTCCTGACTTTAGGGCATTCATCGAAGCCCAAGGCTTGAAACCAGGTCGGTATGAGCAGGATATCAAGGTACAGATACCTTCTGATACGGTTTTAATTGAAACCTTTCCCGAGAAAGGTATTGTTACTATTCTTCAAGAAAAGAAGGCTGAATAATGGGATAAGCAACTCTCTGGAAGGCTAAATCCTGGGTACAGCCCTATGAATCAAGAGAACCTCATGTAATAAGGAAAAGCTGTTTTGGGAAAATACTTTGGTACTGATGGTATTCGAGGAAAAGCAAACGTAGCCCCTATGTCCCCTGATTTTTTACTCAAGCTCGGACAGGCTATTGGCGTCCACTTTAAAAAGACTTACCCCAAACCAAGGATCCTTATCGGCAAAGACACTCGTCGCAGTGGCTATATGCTAGAACAAGCCCTCAGCTCTGGTATTTGCAGTGTGGGTGTTGATGTTGAGTTTTTAGGTCCTCTACCAACCCCAGGAATTGCCTACCTGACCCGCGGCTTGCGTGCCTGTGCCGGTATCGTCATCTCTGCTTCTCATAACCCTTTCTACGATAACGGGATTAAAATATTCTCCGACAACGGCTTTAAGCTACCTGATGAAATTGAAGATCAACTCGAAGATATGGTGGACCGCAATCCCATTATTGACGATTTTCCGGTTCATATGGAAATTGGCCGGGCTAAACGCATTGACGATGCTGTAGGCCAATATGCTGTCTTCTTGAAAGAGCAATTTCCCAAACACCTCACTCTTGAGGGTATGCGCATCGTTATGGACTGCGCTCACGGTGCCTCATACAAAGTGGCTCCTAAAGTGTTTGAAGAGTTGGGAGCGGAACTATTCGTTGTCGGCAATGAGCCTAACGGACAGAACATAAACGATCAATGTGGCGCGCTTCATCCTAAGAACCTTAAAGAAATGGTGCGGTTATACAAGGCAGATATTGGACTTGCTTTTGATGGCGATGCCGATCGCCTGATTGTTGTTGATGATAAAGCTGATATCGTTGATGGCGATCAAATTATGGCCATTTGTGCTAGATTTTACAAACAGCAGGAACGCCTAAAAAAATCCACCGTCGTTGCTACGGTTATGAGCAATATGGGCCTCGATATTGCCATGAATAGTATAGGTGTGAAGGTTCTCAGAACAAAAGTAGGAGATCGCTACGTAGTCGAAGAGATGCGTCGTGGTGGATATAACCTCGGAGGAGAGCAATCGGGACATCTGGTTTTTTCTGACAGCAGCACCACAGGAGATGGGATTTTAGCGGCACTACACCTGCTTGAAATCGTTCAAGAAGAAAAAACTCCTATATCAGATCTCAAAAAATGTATGGAAGTACTGCCTCAAGTCCTTAAAAACGTAAAGGTTCTCAAAAAAACACCTTTGGAAGAGATGCCGACGGTTCGCAAGACTATCCAATCCTGTGAAAAAAAGTTAGGAAATAAGGGTCGCGTTTTATTCCGGTACTCAGGAACGGAAAATTTAGCGCGCATCATGTTAGAAGGCGAAGATAACCACGAAATCGATACCATGGCTGCACGCATTGCTGAAGCACTGCAGTCGGAAAAGTAAGGAGTATATCGATAGTGATACGTTTAGGTGTCAATTTAGACCACATTGCAACCATCAGAAATTCCCGTGGCGAAAGTTACCCCAGCCCTGCCCAGGCAGCTATTTTTGCAGAGATGGGGGGAGCTGCAAATATCACATGTCACCTGCGGGAAGATCGACGTCACATCCGCGACCGCGATCTGGAAATACTTCGCGAAATTATTCAGGTTCCCCTTAATTTTGAGATGGCTATTACCCCAGAGATGCTTGCTATCGCCAAAAGGCTCAAACCTCATGCAGTAACCCTCGTTCCAGAAAAGCGTCAGGAGCTCACCACAGAGGGTGGTTTGAACCCTAATAGCTACCATAACCTAAGGGATGCCGTGTCCTCACTGCGCATCGATAATATTCTAGTATCATTGTTTGTAGAGGCTGATAAAAAAGTCGTGGATACCTGCAAAGAATTGGGAGCCGATGCTATAGAAATCCACACCGGTGATTTTTGTCAGCAATTGGCAGGTGCCAAAACCACTCAGGAGCAGTGGAAAATACTGCAGCCCTTCATAGATATAGCCCGACACGGTCATGCCATAGGCCTCCAGGTTCACTTTGGGCATGGTCTCAACTACAACAATGCCCATTGGCTCCAGGCCATTCCCCACTGCGAAGAGGCTAATATTGGTCATGCAATCGTGGCTCGCTCTGTTTTTGTCGGACTTACCCAAGCTGTTCAAGAAATGCATGATCTACTTAACAATCCAAAGTTTGTTCCCGTATTAAAGGCGTAAGCATGCAGTGGCTTCTTGATGAAACACAATTAGAGCCTATGATCCGAGAGATCGATACCCTTTTGGGCGAGGGCTTTGTACTCTGGCTGCAGGGGGAGATGGGAACGGGAAAAACTTCTTTTGTCCGGGCTTTTTTAAGGTTCCGCGGGCTATCACAAAAAACTCCTGTGATATCGCCAACATACACTATTATGAACGAGTACAATATCGATAACGACTGGTATGCTCATCTGGATCTCTATCGTGCAGAATCCTCATTTAGCCTCAATGAAATTGGCGTCCGCGATAAAGATTATAGGGGGATCTTCTTAGAGTGGCCTGATGCTCCTAACCCTGATGAAACCATTGCTCCGACTCATATACTGCAGATCGAGTATGCTAATGATGGATGGCAACGACTCTACCGTTTTACTAAAACCGAGTGAAGCTTTATGGCTATCTAGGGTCTTTTTTTGCATTTTCTATCGCAAATAAGTTATCCTAGGTCAGTCTTAAATTTCCTAGTTTCTTTAAATACAATAAATACGTATTTTTAGCGCATAAACCCCATTAATTCATCGACAGTCTTTAACCCAATAAGTATTGAGATCAGGACCAGCCCAAAAAATCGTAAAAGGTAGTCGATTATTTATACATTCCATGGATGCTTGTTGTGTAGCACCAATCCCAGACTCCCAATACTTCATAGCTACATCTGGAGCGGCTTCTTCAAGTTCAACATAGTCAATCTTGTAGCGATTTACTGTAAGGCTAAAAACATAGACCGCTGAAATCACAAAATAAACTTTAATAAATCTGGACATTAAATCGCCGTTCAGGCTATTGGCTAAAATAAGAAACCCACACATCGGTAAAAACATCCAATAGCGAAGCTCGTGATTTTGCGGAATCCAGAGCAGCAATCCTGCACAAATACCCCATAACCCTAAACCCCATATCAACTCCCGAGCTTTTCTCGCATATATTGATCGCAACAACAGAAAAGTAATTAAACCCACAGTTGTGGAAAAAAGATATCCTCCCATGCGAAAATTCGGGTTATTGATAGTTTCTGGAACTCCTTGGTCGATCCCATAGGTCTGAGGCTTTGTAGTTTGCAAACGATTTAGTTCGAAAAATGAATGGATAAATTTTGTCGGCGTGGAAGCCTCCCAAAGGTACTTCGGAGTGCTATGATTCAGTTCTACTTTTGATAATTTGGGGGGAGATTTAGGAAATAATTTATGCACCAAAGGTGGGGGAACAGGGTGGGTTGGATTGCCAAATTTAATGACATTGCGTGCTGGAAATGCAGCAGAAAAAAGCAACGCTACTAAAACAAAGCCGAGTGAACGACCCCATTTGGCCCGACTTTTCACGCAACGAATCATAACAGAAATTGATACGATGACGCTCAACAACGCCACAAATGGCCATGCTTGATATTTGGCAAGCATACTGAGAAGTATGGCAAGAAGAAATATGAGCATCGAGCGCTTTTCCAGTCCCCTATGAACCAAACACCAGGAAGCTGCAAATAACAAGGTTACCGCAGAAGCAACCCAAAAATCTATGTAACTTGACCCTATATGAAGCACAAAAAGGGGCATGGCAAAGCAGCAAGTTAAAAACCAGCGAACTCTATATCGCAAGGACTTAAGGCTGATCAGTAGGATTCCAAGAATTAAGCCATTAGCTAAGACCCCCGCACTAAATATACCTGTAAGCACTATGAACGCTCCCTGAACATAATGAACAAGGGGTGGAAAACCATAGTACGCTTCCATGAGGTAGTCTGCAGGCCGAAAGCTCGTTGCATCAAAATGCATAAGAGCAAAAGGAAGGTGGTAGGCTAAAAAATCCCAGTCGTAATTGAAGTAGAGACTACCACGAACAATCAAAGTAGTAAATAGTAGAAAAAGTATGACAGAATGTAGTCTCTTGGCCACAGTCAAGAGAACCGAAAAACTAACCAAAACTTATGCCCCAATAAATTCAAATTATTTATAACATCTTGAACCTGTTGGAACCATAGTTTTTATTCCATGACTAATAAAGTAGAGGGCCCACCTATAGCGCCCCTCTGAGAGAGTACCATTCAGCTTTTTCGTCCTTGAAAAATTGTAACACAAGCTATCTGTAGCAACTTCATGAATCAACAATTAGCTCTGCGGTATCGGCAATCTGACAAAACCACAAAGGCTTCCTTTTAGCAAAAAAAGCGGTCAAACCTTCCTGGCCTGATACACTGGCACGAATCTTAGCAATAGCATCTGCAGTATAAGACCCCTGCCGACCCTGATGCTCGTCCATCTCGTCCTGCAATTTTTTATAGGCAAGTTGCGATTGAGGACTCGCCGCTAATATATTCTGTATCTCTGACCTTACGGCCTGTTCCATAGCTTCCATGGGAACCACCTGTTCCACTAAACCATAAGAGAGCGCTTCTGCTGCATTAAAAACATAAGAGCTAAGGGTCAGCCGACGCAAAGGGCCCCGCATCATCTTACGACTTAAGTAAGGCAGGATTACGGCTGGAATTAATCCGATTTTGGCTTCACTCAGGCAAAATCGAGCGCTTTCAGTAGCAAGAGCATAATCGCAGGCAGCGATCATACCCACAGCACCGCCATAGGATGCGCCCTTGGCCACGGCGATGGTCGGCATCGGCATATGATAGATCGCTTCAAACATAGCTGTCAGTTTTTCCGCCTCTTCGCGATTTTTTTCATAACCTAATCGAGCCGATTCCTGCATCCACTTAAGGTTAGCTCCCGCAGAAAAATGCTTACCCTTACTTTGAATGATGAGGGCCCGCACCGTTTGATCCTGGGCTATCAAGTGCAAATTTTGCGTCATCGCCACTAAAATCTTGCTGCTCAAGGCATTGGCTGTCTCAGGCTGGTTGATAACTAAACTGGCTAAGCGATTTTCCGATGGATTTCCCGCTTCATCCATCAGGTCATAGTATTCCACTAACACTGGTGTAGACATAATATCTCCTAAAAACGGTAGCACGATGTGCTACCGCACCTTAAACACTAGATATCAAACTTAATGCCCTGGGCTAATGGCAATTCGGTACTATAGTTGATAGTATTGGTCTGCCGTCTCATGTAACCTTTCCAGGCATCCGATCCAGATTCTCTACCACCACCAGTTTCTTTTTCACCACCGAAAGCACCACCAATTTCAGCCCCTGAGGTACCGATATTAACATTGGCGATGCCACAGTCAGAGCCCCAGTGAGCTAAGAATTGTTCCGACTGTTGCATATTTGTCGTAAATACCGCTGAGCTTAGGCCTTGCTTAACATTATTCTGCACCGCAATAGCTTCGTTGATATCTCCAGAGTATTTAATGAGATAAAGGATTGGTGCGAAGGTTTCTTCTTGCACTATAGTCATATCCGCCTTGGCTTCTACAATGGCTGGCATCACATAGCATTGTGATTCATAACCCTCACCTTCAAGCACTTGACCACCATGCAACAGATTACCCCCCTGCTCTTTGGCTTGGTTCAGGGCGCTTTGCATCATAGCTACTGCAGCTGTATCAATTAATGGCCCCACATGATTGTTTTCGTCAAGGGGAGAACCGATCTTCAAGCCACCATAGGCTTTTACCAGCATGTCTTTAACAGCATCATACTTTGATTCATGAACGATCAACCTTCGCGTCGAGGTACATCGTTGCCCACAGGTGCCAACGGCCCCAAAGACCACCCCAGGAGCAGCTAACTTTAGATCGGCATTTTCAGTAAGGATAATGGCGTTATTGCCACCCAATTCTAGAATCGATCGCCCCAAACGACCGCCCACAACTTCACCGACTCGTTTACCCATACGGGTTGAACCAGTTGCTGAAATTAAAGGAATGCGATGGTCAGAGATCAATGTTTCCCCAATGGTTTCCACATCACCTACGATAAGGGAGAAAACTCCTTCAGGAATGTTATTGGCTTCCAAAACCTCTTTCATAATATGGAAGCAGGCTACAGCAGAAAGCGGTGTTTTTTCTGAGGGCTTCCAAATCGTAACATCCCCGCACACGGCGGCGATCATGGAGTTCCAAGACCATACGGCGACAGGAAAGTTAAATGCGGAAATGATGCCCACAATACCTATGGGATGCCACTGCTCATACATTCTGTGCAGGGGACGCTCTGAATGCATAGTCAATCCATGAAGTTGCCGCGATAGACCCACAGCAAAATCACAAATATCGATCATCTCTTGGACTTCACCCAAACCTTCTTGCAGTGACTTTCCCATTTCATAAGCCACCAACTTACCTAAAGGATCTTTATACTCCCTAAGTTTTAAACCAATTTGACGAACTATATCCCCTCTCTTGGGGGCTGGAACCTTTCTCCAAAAAGTGAACGCCTCCTGAGATAAGCCCACAAGCTTTTCATAATCATCTTTACTTGCCTTGAAAACGGAGGCAATTTTTTTTCCATCTACCGGAGAAAAAGAGTCATACTGGCCATTTTCTTGGCTGCCATACCACTCTTTGCCAGTGCAAATTCCTTGACTCGTGGCGCTAACGCCTAATTTTACTAAAAAGTCTAAACTAGTGTTTTCTGACATGAAGGTTTCTCCTAGACAAAACGGTGGTTTCAGGCACCGACTCAAACATGGATGGCTAACTTAGCACAGGTTTTTCGTGGATGCTAACACTGGAAAGGGCTATTCTAGGCCCGAAAATCAATGCTGTTGTTATAACTCTGATCAAATCATGAAAGTTGAGGTTGTCATGGGTTACCAGGTATTCAAGTTTGGAGGTTCATCCCTTGCCGATGCAAAAGCGATTTCTAAGGTGGTTGAAATTATTCGCCAAAAACCAAAAAAGCTAGCTGTGGTGGTGTCGGCGATGGCAGGTATCACCGATACCCTTGACACATTAGCCCGCCAAGCATCTCAAGGGATTAGGACCGATGAAAAGGGTCAGCTAGACATTTTCTATCAAAGACACCATGATGTCATTACGACCATGACT
The DNA here is from genome assembly GCA_050293845.1 of Pseudobacteriovorax sp. Taxonomy (GTDB): domain Bacteria; phylum Bdellovibrionota_B; class Oligoflexia; order Oligoflexales; family Oligoflexaceae; genus DT-89. The sequence continues at coordinate 30,398 of JBNKNM010000021.1, forward strand.
AATCCAGCGCACCAAGGTGAATTGCTACAGCTGTTAGACGCGACCAAAGTGCAACTTTCAGCCATCTTTAATAGCTTAGAAACCTTGCGAGAGCTAACCCCACGGGTTATGGCAAATACAGTATCCTTTGGTGAGAGGCTTTCCGCCAAGATGATGACGGCCATCCTTCGCTCTCAGGGGGTGGCAGCCCGTTTTTTAGATGCTACAGAAATCATTAAATTAACAAAGGAAATCGGACAATATGTTCCCGATATTCCGCGCTCCAAACTGCAGACCCAAAATATTCTAGCTCCCCAGCTTGCCAAAGAAGACACGGTTATTATCCCCGGTTTTATCGGTGAAACTCCCGAAGGCGATATTATGACCCTTGGCCGTAGTGGCTCCGATTACTCGGCGACCTTATTAGGCGCCTTTTTAGAGGCCGATGAAGTTGTTCTTTATAAGGAAGTAGATGGTATTCTGACCGCAGATCCCAGACATGTAAGCAATACCCGTGTGGTTCCAGAACTGCACTACCGGGAAGCTGCCGAACTCGCTTATTATGGTGCCAAGGTCTTGCACCCTCGGTCGATCATCCCACTATTACCGCACAAAATTCCCTTGGTTATTAAAAACACCTTTAAGCCTGAATTACCAGGGACTAGAATTACAGGCGATGCTTCTCCAGGTGCCTACCCTGTAAAAGCGCTCACAGCCATCACCCAACAGGCGATCATTTCGGTTGAAGGCAAGGGAATGATGGGGGTTCCAGGGATGGCGGCCCGAACCTTTGCAGCTATTGCCCAGGAAAGTATATCGGTGTCCCTCATCAGCCAGGCTTCCAGCGAATCAAGCATCTGCTTTGTGGTTCCCCAACGCGAAGCATTCAAAGCCAGGGAGTTACTTGAATACACCTTCAAATACGAAATTGAGCATGGATTAATCGATGAGATCAAGGTCAAGCAAGACCAGTGTGTGATTGCCCTGGTAGGTCTTGGTATGAGCGGTACCCATGGTATTGCTGCCAGAGCCTTCCAATGCCTGCATCGGCAGGCCATCAACATTAATGCTATCGCCCAGGGCTCTTCGGAGCTAAATATTTCGGTAGTGATAGAGGAAAATCTTATGGGACTCGCTCTGCGATCCCTGCACCAAGAGTATCGGCTGGATCGCATTAAGGCCCTGCATCAAAAAGATAGCAGCGAGGTTAACCTTGCGATCTATGGCTTCGGGCAAATCGGCCAAACTCTTGTTCAACAAATCGAAGGCCAAAAAGACTACTTTAATGACAAGTTAAAAATCAAGGTACCTATCGTCTCCCTAGCTGATTCATCTGCCTTCGTAGTCAACGATAAGGGCTTCACATCGGATGCGCTTCACCATTTTTTGAAAATAAAGGAATCAGGAAAAAAACTGGTCACCGTAAAACCATCTTATGACCTTAATAAGCTAATTCCTGAATTAGAAGAAAGCCCCTTTCATCGAGGCGTATTTATAGACCTTACCGCTGCCGATACTGCTCCCATCATCAAGGCAGCTTTAGAGCATCACTTTCATATAGTGGTGGCTAATAAAAAACCTCTGGCGATCCCATACCATGAATATACGCAATTATTTTCCCTTGCAGAAGAAAATGGCCTGATGATTCGTTACGAAGCCACAGTGGGCGCAGGACTTCCCGTTCTTGATACCATTGAAAAACTTAATGGAGCTGGTGACGAAATCTATGAGATCTTGGGCTGCCTATCAGGAACATTAGGCTATATCCTCACGACTGTGGAAGACGGAGCTACCCTATCTGAAGCCATTCAAAGGGCCTATGACAATGGCTATACAGAGCCTGATCCTCGGGAAGACCTTTCTGGAATGGATGTCGCCCGCAAAGCTCTCATCTTGGCACGCACTTTAGGGATTGGTGTTAACATGGAAGACATTGCTTTGGAGTCTTTCTTCACACCTGAGCTTTCCCACTCTGATCCTCAAACCTTTATTGAGAATATGAAGCTGATTGATGAGGAGTTTGCAAACCGTATTCGCAAAGCAAAGTCCAGAAACTGTGTGATCCGTTATGTCGCTCGTCTCAGCCGTGAAAAGGTCTCCGTGGGCATCGAACAACTGCCCATCGACTCCCCCTTAGCCCAACTTCGGGGTACCGCGAACCAGGTCGCCATCCGCACCAAGCGCTATGACGCCAACCCATTGATCGTGACCGGACCTGGTGCTGGAGCTGATGTCACCGCAGCAGGAGTGCTCAACGATGTGATCGCGATCGCAGCCAGCCAGGAGCGATCATGGTAGAAGAGGTTAAGGTATTTGCTCCTGCCACCATTGGTAACGTCGGGCCTGGTTTCGACGTTTTAGGTCTCGCCATAAGTGGCCTGGGAGATATTTTTTACGCACGGAAAAGTGAGCATCCCAGCATTAAAATAACAGGCCGCGATGCTGATTTGATTCCACGGGACTTAGATAAAAACACCGTAATCATTGCAGCTCAGGAGTTTTGTCGTTTGGTGGGAAGATCAGTAAGCTTTGAACTTACGATCAATCGTCACCTTCCTGCTTCTGGAGGTCTAGGATCTAGCGCCTCCTCCAGCGTTGCAGGAGCCATGATAGCTGCAAAGTTGTTGGGGTATATCAATAGCCAAGATCTTATCATACAGGCAGCGCTATATGCCGAGACCATGGTTGCCGGACGACATCTGGACAATATCGCTCCTTGTGTTTTAGGAGGTTTAACGATAGTGCAGAGCATAGATCCCCTCCAAATATCTAAAATCCCCACATCAGGACATTACTTTGTAGTTTTGGTGACACCTGCCATCAAGATCAATACGGCTGAGGCTAGGAAAGCTCTCCCTACCAGCCTCCCTCAATCAGACTGGGTCCAAGAACTGGCACGAGTTTCATCCTTAGTTGCTGGCTTAGCAACCCACAATCAGGAGATGATAACTCGCGGTCTCATCACTTGTTTCGGAGAGCATTATCGCAAAGAGTTGGTCCCAGGTTTTGACATAGCCAAGCAAGGCTTTATGGAGCTAGGAGCTACCGGTTTTACCATTAGCGGCGCCGGGCCTACCTGTTTTGCCATATTTCTCGAAGAACCTGACATAGATGGCATCACTGCCTTTAGCAAACAAGTTTTTGGTAATAAAACCACCGTTCATTTGGGGTCCATAGAAGAAAGAGGAGCCTATTACTCATGACTAACTTAGAAAGTTTACAGTGTATTAGCTGTGCAAAGACGTATGACATTGACGACATCAGATATCACTGCACCTGTGGTGATCTTCTCGCTGTTACCAGATCGGATGCCTATTTAAAAAGCTTACCATCTTCCTTATTTGATGAACGCAGGATGAGCTGGGAGGATCAAGATCTTAGTGGAGTCTGGCGTTTTCGCGAGGCGGTACTCACCGCTGTTGATCCTGTGACCCATCCGGAAGGCAATACCCGGCTTTACCAGCGTTCGACACTGAGCACTTGGACAAATATTGAACCATTTTACCTCAAACATGAGGGAGAGAATCCGAGCGGTTCTTTCAAAGATCGCGGTATGACAACCGCAGTCAGCCAAGCTAAGAAACTGGGGGCTAAAATGGTTGCCTGTGCTTCCACTGGTAATACCAGCGCTTCTCTTGCCATGTATGCAGCCCAAGCAGGTTTGCCATCCCTGGTTTTCCTCCCATCCGGTAAGGTAGCAACTGGCAAACTAGCCCAGGCCATTGCCTATGGTGCCGATTGCATCGCTATTGATGGCGACTTTGACGATGCCATGAATATAGTGCAAAGACTCTCTCAGGACGGGCTTGTCTACATGGTGAACTCACTCAACCCTTTCCGGTTAGAAGGACAAAAAACCATTATCTGGGAAATATTGCAAAATCTTGCCTGGAAAGCCCCTGACTGGATTGTGGTTCCCGGAGGCAATCTCGGCAACACTTCAGCATTCGGGAAAGCTATCCATGAAGCTTTTACTGCAGGGTGGATCACAAAGAAGCCACGCATCGCCACTATCCAAGCGGCTGGCGCTAATCCTTTTTACCGCTCCTATCAAAACAAATTTTCCTCCCTAGCTGCTGTCAAAGCAGACACTATAGCCTCCGCCATCCGCATCGGTAATCCTGTGAACTTTGCCAAGGCTAAAGAAGTTATTCGCTCCTTAGAAGGAGTGGTTGCCGAAGTCAGCGACGAACAAATTTTAGCTGCCAAAAAGTTTATTGATGGTATCGGTATTGGCTGCGAACCAGCCAGTGCCTGCTCGCTTGCTGGTGCGAGACTGCTGCGAGAGAATGGCATTATTAAGGCAGGGGAGTCTGTTGTCGGCATCCTAACGGGAAATATATTAAAAGATACCGATTGTATCATGGAACATCAAGGGTACCCCGTGACAACGGTACCTGCGGACTATAGCGCCATTTTAAGGAGTATTGAAAGCCGCACTTGATGATGGCGATGAGACTCTCGTGGGAGCGGTAAACTCTCCATGAGCAATCTTGTCGAGAACAGCGTTGACAAAGGCTCCCGAATCCGCAGTTCCGTATTTTTTGGCTAACTCAATCGCCTCATTGATCACAACTTTACGGGGCGATTGGGTGAATATAAGTTCATAGGCTGCGATACGTAACACACAGCGGTCAGTAATTGGCATTCTCAACAGAGTCCAATTTTTGGAATAATGCTCGATAGTGCCATTCAGTTCGTGCAGATTCTCAAATACTCCGCGAACAAATTGCTGCATAAATTGCACAACGTTCAGCTCTAAGCCAAAGCTTTCCACAAAAACCTTAAAGTGGCTTTCTGGAAAGTGATACAGTTTCTGCGCTTCGCATTGATATAGAAACTGAATCGCCCAATCACGCGCCTTAGATCTGGGATGAACTGACTTTTTTAACCCTGTCAATTTTGGCTCCATTTTTCTACCTTTTTAAGAGTATCGATCATCTGAAGGGCTGTTTGTGCGGATTCCGCGCCCTTATTTCCCAGCTTCAACCCAGCTCGATTCAAAGCCTGTTCCACTGTATTGGTTGTTAAAACACCGAAAATGATAGGAACTTCAGTTTCCACACTAATGTTCATCAAAGCCGACGCACAGGGTCCTGCCACATACTCGAAATGTGCCGTTTCGCCTTTAATGACGGCACCTAAGCAAATAATCGCTCCATAACTTTTAGTGCGAGCCGCTTTCGCAGCTACCACTGGTATTTCATAGGCACCAGGAACCCATGCTGTGTGGATATCCTGGGGATTAACACCACCATCCTCAAGGGTTTGTTGGGCGCTCTGATAAAGGGAGCGGGATATCATTTCGTTAAAGCGACCAGCAATGATTAAAATGCGAGAGGACATAGGATACCCCACAGTTAGTATGAGAAGATATTGGTATCAACTATTTCTAAGCCAAAACCAGATAAGCCCTTAAAAGCCAAAGGCGATGTCGTATGAATGCGCATTCGTTTTACACCTAAAGAACGTATAATTTGAGCCCCAGTTCCATGGAGGCGCACATCAATACCTTGGACATTGATTGCCGGCTTTAATTTCGGACGACGCGCTAAATCGTTTGCCAGTTCATCAAATTCTTCGGCAAGGGTTTGCTGGGATCTGGTCAGATAAATCAAAGCTCCACGCTCTACCTGATTGAGAAGCGATAGCCCGTAAGCAAGACGCTGCCCAACTCCCTCTGATTTAGAGCCGAGGGAATCACTGAGCTGTTTCTGGCCGTGAACCCTCACATCAACAATATGATTTTCAAAATCATCACCCTTGATAACTGCCAGATGCTCGGATTGATCAACGGTATTGCGGAATAATATCCCCTCAAAGCTGCCAGCTTCTGTTAGGATTTGCTGCCTTTTGATCTCTTCCACCATGGACTCTTTCATCAAACGATATTGGATCAGGTCGGCTATAGCGACGATGGGAATCTTATGGGTAGTGGAAAATTCTTCCAGGTCAGGCATGCGTGCCATGGTACCATCATCATTCATGATCTCGCAAATGACACCACCGCCGTTAAATCCAGCCATTTTAGCTATATCAACAGATCCTTCCGTATGACCAGCACGCTCTAAGGTACCTCCTGGACGAGCTTTAAGCGGAAAAACGTGTCCTGGGACGACAATATCTTCTGGCTTTGCCTGATCATTTATGGCAACGCGGATAGTTTGGGCTCTGTCAGAGGCAGAAATTCCCGTTGTAACACCAGTTTTCGCCTCGATACTAACGGTAAATGCTGTCCCTTGGGAAGGCAGGCGTTTAGTAGAATCTTCCATCATGGGTAACTTGAGGCGATCGACGATCTGCGGATCGAGGGTAAGACAAATCAACCCCCGGGCATGCTTCGCCATGAAATTGATGTGTTCTGAGGTGACTACCTCTGCTGCAAGGACTAAATCTCCTTCATTTTCACGATCTTCATCATCGACCATAATCACCATGCCACCAGACTTGATCGCTGTTATAGCATCGTTAACTCTAGCAAGCATTCGTTCCTGATCTGCGGGAGTGTCCATAAAAAACCTTTTAAAATAGTTAGTTACATGCAGCAATGTCAAAGAACTTCGTCACCCTAAACAGGAGCTGCACACTATTACAAACAAGCCAAAATAGCAAGTCGAAACATCGGTATATCTTTATTAAAGTTAATAGGCTAATTTTGCAGGACTTACTTGAAGGACTCCTGCCTATGAATGAACTTTGAGATCATATCCACTTCAATATTCACAACCTGGCCAGCCTTATAGTTGCCAATGATGGTTTTCTTAAGGGTCGTAGGAATGATCATAAGCTCGATATCCGTCCCAGAGTCACTATCGTATAGCTGGCTAATAGTTAGGCTTGTCCCATCAATACAGATGGAACCTTTGGCAATGACGTAGGGGCTCCACTGGGCAGATAGATGAATCCTTAATTGCCAACCATCGGGATTCTTAACAACATCTAACACAGTACCTGTGCCATCTATATGTCCCGAAACCAGGTGACCACCTAAGCGATCTCCCAGCTGCATCGCCCGCTCGATATTCACCCGATCCCCTGATTGCAAGCGCCCAAGATTTGTCACTTCAAGAGTCTTGCTGCCAACATCAAATCGATAACCTGTTTTGGTAATTTCATCTACTGTTAAACAACAGCCATTTACAGCTATACTAGCTCCCAGGGGTTCACCGTGCAGTTCGGGGCTATCAGCACTAAGGGATAACCTGGTGATACCATCCTGAACTTTCTGCTCTTCCACAGTAGCTAAAGATTCGATGAGTCCGGTAAACATCTTAAGTCCTCTCCTTAGCATCCTTAAGCTCTTTAAGTTCTTTAAGGAACTCTTCTGGATCTTTAAAATCTTTATAAATTGATGCAAAACGCACATAGGCAACATGATCGGTTTGGCGAAGCCGCTTCATGACCAGATCGCCAATTTTTTTACTAGTGACAGTGCGCTCGCCACTGCTTCTCAGTTGCGCTTCAATGCTGGCCACCACCGATTCAATCTGGTCTATGGAGATATTTCTTTTACGGCAGGCCATTGATAGAGCACTGATGATTTTTTCGCGGTTCAAGACATCATACGTGCCATCACGCTTTTTGAACTGAAGTGTGAGTTCTTCTTCTTTCTCATAAGTTGTATAGCGATGCTGGCAACTAGTACAAGCTCGCCGACGACGGACGCTTCGTCCGTCGTTACTAATGCGGCTTTCTAAAACCTTAGTGTCTGCTTCACCGCACTTCGGGCATCTCACTTGTTGAGACTCCATTCCGGATAAAGTGGAAATTTCTTACATAATTCTTCCACTTGTTGCTTAACCGTCAGCAGCTTCTGCTCATCCTGAATATGGGAAAAGGCTATCTTGATCCATTGGGCAACAGCCCTCATTTCCTTAGGTCCCATACCTCGCGACGTCAAAGCTGCAGTACCAAGGCGAATACCACTGGTTACAAATGGGCTGCGCTTCTCGTGAGGAACCGTGTTTTTATTTACGGTAATATGGCAGGTACCCAACGCCTCTTCAAGGTCTTTGCCGCTGATTTCTGTTGCTGAAAGATCCATCAAAACCAGATGGTTGTCGGTACCGTTCGAAACGAGTTTAAAGCCCTCTTCTTGCAAGGCTTCCCCGAGTGCTGCTGCGTTCTCCTTAACTGCTTTTTGGTAGACCTTAAAGGACGGTTCCAAAGCCTCCTTGAAGCAAACAGCCTTCGCCGCTATCACATGTTCCAGGGGCCCTCCTTGGGTCCCTGGAAACACAGCTTTGTTCAATTTAAGGTCCTTATCATTCCACAGCAGTAAGCCTCCCCGAGGACCCCTTAAGGTTTTATGGGTGGTTGTTGATACCACATGGGCATGAGGTATGGGGCTGGGATGCTCCCCTGCTGCCACTAATCCAGCTATGTGGGCCATATCAACAAATAGGTAAGCTCCCACTTTATCGGCGATACTGCGAAACTTGGCAAAATCGATTTCCCGCGCATAGGCGCTGGCCCCTGCAATAATCATTTTAGGCTGGAGCTCTAAGGCCTTACGTTCCACAATATCGTAATCGATGGTTTCCGTTTCTGGATGCAAGCCATAAAAATGGGAATCATAATTGAGACCTGAGAAATTTACCTTGGAACCATGGGTAAGATGCCCCCCATGGGAAAGATCCATTCCCAAGACCTTGTCGCCAGGTTTTAGCAAAGCTAAAAATACAGCGGCATTAGCCTGGGCACCGGAGTGGGGTTGGACATTGGCATATTCAGCACCAAAAAGTTGCTTCGCACGATCAATGGCTATCTGTTCAATGGCATCGACCTTTTCGCAGCCGCCGTAATAACGCTTTTTTGGCAGACCTTCGGCATACTTATTGGTTAAAATACTGCCCATTGAGCCAATAACCTGCGGAGAGGCAAAGTTTTCCGAAGCAATGAGCTCTAATCCCGTCTCTTGTCGCTGTAATTCTTGCTCGATCAGGTCATAGATCGCTGGATCATAATCCGCTAACGACTCCCATGGCTTTGACATAATTATCCTCTCAGCAAAATTGTTTAATTATTTTGTTTCTAATGCCCTAATTTTATCCAAACGCTGTTGATGCCGGTGGCCTTCAAAGGGGGTATCCAACCAGATACGCACTAGATCTTCGGCTCGGTACCTGTTCAGCACCCGTTCTCCAAGACAAAGTATATTTGAGTCATTGTGGGCTCGGCTCATACGCGCCGTGAATTCATCCCAAACGACCGTCGCCCGGATTCCCTTCATCTTATTTGCGGCAATGGACATACCTATTCCTGTCCCACAAACTAAAATACCACTACTTATATTTTGATTGGCAATATCTAAAGAAAGTGCTGATGCATAGTCAGGGTAGTCAACCGAAGTAGAATCTTCGTATGGAACCCCATAGTCTTTAACTTCTAGAGGGATGGTCTTCAGAAATTCTGCAATATAATACTTAAGTTCTCGACCTCCGTGATCGGAGGCGATCCCAATAATTCTATCCATTTTTTTCGCGCCTTATAATCCACCATAGGACTCATCATCGAGCCGCCACAAGATCTTAAACAAGATCTTGTGTTTTCTTAATGTAAGACACCGCATCTTCAACAGTGCGAATTCCTTCTGCTTCTTCATCAGGAATATCTATTCCAAATGCCTCTTCCATAGCCATAACTAACTCAACTATATCTAGAGAGTCCGCACCAAGATCCTCAATAAATTTTGCCTTGCCAACAACTGCAGCTTCCTCTACTCCAAGTTGGTTGACGACGATTTGCTTTAGTTTTCCTTCGATATCTGCAGACATTTAAACCTCCAAAGTGGCATATACAAGCCTAATGTTAAATTAAAGAAACAAAATCTAAGGTGGATTGCAAGAGAAATAGTTGCAGGTATAGACACATAGCTGCTTTCACAATTTAAAATGGTATATTGATGCCTAGGTTAGAGGTAAATGGAATGATTTTGCAAGAAAATTTGCAATTAAATAATATTTGAAAACAATCACCGCTGATAGAGGTACAATTTGACGGAATTAAATGCAGGACTGGTCATAGCTTCCGATATTCATATGCTAACAGCTGATGATTCTAAAGGAAAGAAGCTATTGGCAGCCATCGCACTGATGGAGCAGAGTAATGTAGAATACTTTGTTTTATTAGGAGATATTTTCGAGTTTTGTCTCGGCCATCACCCCTACTTTCAAGAAAGGTTTGCCGCTATCGGTCAAGCTCTGGAGAGACTAGTCCAATCTGGCACGAAAGTAATCTATATCGAAGGTAACCACGAGTTTCGCATCGATGGTTTCAATTGGAAGGGTGTGGAGTTCGTTACTGAGGGAAATGCCCATCATATCATTCTGCAGTCTGGAGTTTCTTTTCAACTGGCCCATGGTGATTTGATTTATTCCCATAATCGCTACCGGATGTTTCGCAAATTTGTTAAGTCTCGTTTTGTTACCGCAATAGTTCGGTGGATTCCAGGAGGTCTTATGAATCGTCTAGCTACGGGTTCGGCGCAGATTTCACGGGCGCAAGATGTTCACAGAACAGTCGACCATAATGCTATTCTTACAGCCGCTAATCAATGGTTAGCTACAGGACAGGGACAGTATGGATTATTTGGACATTTTCACATTCCTTACGCAGAACCACGATCAGATGGTAAACAGGGAGGTTTATTTTCTGTAAAGTGCTGGGATGAACCCAACTTTCTCATCTTCAAAGATCAAAATTTTTATCGCTGGCAAATCGATTCCTCTATGACCCTAGAATTATCCCTAGCACAGCCACTACTTTAAAGCTGCTAAGCTAGTAAAGGATTACTAACTTTGATACCCTGAACTAAAACTAATAATTGTTTGGGTTAAGAGATGATAATCTATGCTTGGCGCTTCGCACTCGTGGTGGTTTTAATATTGACCGTTTGTATAAGTTTTTGGGTTGGCTCACGCTACCCAGCCCTAAACGAAAAGGCAATGATGGCCACCCATGGTACTGTTTCCGATACCATTTCTATGTGGCCGATCCTGAAAGTTCAAGAATCAGATCCTGTGTTGAAAAAAATTGCTTATACTTCCATCAACTGGGCTAATGATAATAAGAAAGGTATGACCTTTGGTGTTGTTCTAGGGGGACTCTTCTTAACTCTGCTCAGCTATATTAAGATTAAACAGCGAAGTTCCCGTATGTTAGATACCTTCTATGGGTTTATTCTTGGTTCGCCCATCGGGGTATGTGTTAACTGTGCCGCTCCCGTATTTAAGGGAGTGCTGCAGTCGCGTCGTGCTGAATTAGCCTTTGCCATGATGCTTAGCTCTCCGACCATGAACATTGTAGTATTAACGATGGTGTTCACATTATTTCCCCTATACATGGGGATCATCAAAGTCTTGTTCACCCTGACGACCATCTTCATCGGTGTTCCCCTTATTTCATCATTACTTTCAGAGAGTCATGAGCTTAAAGATTTCGTCAATATTGATACCCACAACGAACTTTTAGGTCAAAACTGTGACACCAAGGTTATAGAACCATTTTTCACAGCTTTTAAAGGCTTTTTAGGTGACATTGTAAAAAATGTATGGTTTATCATAAAGCGAACTGTTCCTCTCATGGCGGTAGCAGGATTTTTAGGGTCTGTAGTATCACATCTTATTCCCTTAGATGCGCTTATGAACTCTCAGGGGTTCCCTGTAATCCTCTTAGTGGCAATAGTTGGAACTTTCCTTCCTGTACCCATTGCCTTTGATATTGTTTTAACCAATGCCTTGTTTACCGCCGGGCTCCCCCCTGAATTAACACTCATACTGCTTTGCACCCTCGGAATATTCAGCGCCTATTCATTTTTAGTTGTCTGGAACAGTGCTTCAAAACAATGGGCCATGTCTATCGCCGGTTTAGCTATGGTGCTGGGTGTGACTTTAGGTGTTTCCGGCAATACCTTACATAGAGAACTATATATCGAACCCAATATCGATAAATATCAGGCTGCCGCCAAGATGATTGAAACGGATAAGACAGACTCCCATATCCCACAACAACAGTCTCCCGTAAAGCCTCTCAAAACAAAAACTTTTTATGAAGATGATACTGTAACGATTTCGCAAACCTTTCTCTCAGATAAAAAAGACATTTCAGGAAAGTTTCGCCAAATCGAAGGCCAAAAGATAGGACTCGAAAGAGGCTTTATTTATGGTATCCGTGATTATCCAGACCCGTTTTGGATCGGTCGTGGTACGGGAGCGGGAGACTACAACCGCGATGGTTGGCCCGATATCGCCTTTGGAAGTGATGAAGGCATTAAGCTTTATCGCAACTTGGGCGGCACCTTCCAGAAGGTTCCTATACTCCATCCTGAAATCGCAGCTATGCGTGTTTATGCTGTTGCTTTTGTTGATTTTAACCATGATGGTTGGCTAGATCTATTCTTTACTACATTTATTGATGGCAACTATATTCTTATCAATAATAAAGGCGTCTATGACCAAGCTGCTATGCAAGTACCTAATTACAAGGGAATTCTCACAGTTAGCCCCACTATAGCTGATATTGATAGAAATGGTTGGTTGGATATATTTAATGGAAACATGTCTCTCGGTATTATCACAGGTTTTAAAAGCTATGGACAAGGACGTATTAATTCCATTAGCTGGGGCTTAGAAAGCATGCAATTTAAAGAAACAACCATCGATAAAGAAGACGGTGAAACGATGTCCGCACTACTTGCTGATTTTGATGATGACGGAATGGTAGACCTATATTATGCTAATGATTTTATAGTTCCCGATAGGATGTATGAAGGTAACGGAACTCGCCAGCTGACTCCCTGGTCGCAAGATTCCAGCCAGCTAAATTCTCCCTTTTTCTCTATGAGTGTGGACACCGGTGATTTCAACAACGATTTGCGCACCGACTTTATTGCAACAGGAACCATTCAAACTAGAGAAGGCTTGAAAGGTGCCATCGATGGTGTCTCCTATCAGGAATATAGTCAACTCAAAGACGACGTTACCATCTGCGATACCATTGAAAGCGAGCTATTCCGAGAAAGCTGCATATTAAATCTTAAAACGAATCACCTTATTCCTTTTTATTCTTCAAAAAACTTGAACATCGATGATTGTAAGGCCATAAACGAAGAAGTTGATAGACAGGATTGTTTGTTATCTGTGATGTGGATGATCGTCACTCAAAATGAATACCAGACTGACTGTGATGTTAAGTTTTCTTTCGATAAAGAAATTCGCCAAGTGTGCAACCTGTTGCAAGTAGCTCGAAAACCTTACGAACGACCCCAGTTCGCGAAGGATATCCCTCAGGTGGATACGGCACATATTTTCTTAGGGCTTGGTGATCATAAATTTTTACCAGGAAACAAAAGAAAAGAAATTTTTGATCATCCTGGTGGCTGGACCTGGAATACCAAGGTCATTGATTTAGATAACGATGGCTGGCAGGACATATTCAATGCAGAAGGAGCTGTGCGCAAGGGGCAGTTTGGTTTTAATGTTGCCATGCATAATGAAAGGGAGAAGGGCTTTAGTCAGCGTCAATTTAGTTGGAACTTAGTCAACAACTTCCAATTGTATTCCTTTGCCGTCATCGACTTCGACTTGGACGGAGACTTGGATATTATTGGTAATTCGTCTATGGGTCCCATTCAAGTTTATGAAAATCAATTATCATCTAATAACATGATTTCATTAACTTTTGAAAGAGCTCAAAACAATCGATTTTTCATCGGTGGACGAGTTGTCATTAAGAGTGCATCCGGGACCAAAATGAGAGATATTAAACTTGGGGGTGGCTTTCAAAGTTTTGATCCATCTACAGTTCATTTTGGCTTAGGCGCAGACGAAGCAATACATCAAATCATTCTAAGATCCCCAGAAGGCAAAGAGATGAAATGGGACATCAATTTACCCACTGGCCGTTATCATTTATTTGTTAAGAATTAAGCTGATGCCAGCTAGAAAAGAGTTGCTAGCTGGTTTTTATTTTGATGCTACCGACATGAGACTACCCTTTTTACAACTCTTAATCTTCTCTTCTTTCGACAAGAGGTCCAAATCTCGCAGCTTATGCAGCAAGTATTTGGTCCTGCTAATTAATTTGCGTCGTTTATCTTTAATTTCCTCAAGGCTTAATTTTTCAAGTCCAATATTTCTATAGACCACGCGGCATGCATTGGCAATATCCTTAATATTGAATTCAGGAATATCAGAAAAGCGTTCAATCATAGTCTCATACTCATACCCTGGAACCTGCTTTTGTTGAAGCTCATAGGCCCTTTCCTTGCTATAGTTCGAGATAGGTGCTACCCATAGCTCTGACTCCTTAATAGGATTAGAAAACCGAACCCACTTTTTCCTTACCATTGGCTTCTTGGCAAAAGATGGATCGAATATATACTCTTTATTTTTAGGCCCTTTAACCATAGGAGCTACATGCCAGCCCCACTGCGCTCCTTCCGGCTGTAATCTTCCTACGATATATTGATTATTTACGGGAATTTTTTTAGCAATGAGTTCCATACCTATATACAGAGCTCGGGCAAAGCAACCGTCTTTTAAAAATGAAAATGGTAAATAATCTATTTCTTTCACCGTATGGTAGGCAAGCTTCACATGATACCGTCGTTCTATGTCACGATAAGGCTTAGCCACCAAGGGGGATGAAAAACAAAAATTAATCATCATGATTGCTGCATAGATTCTTACTAAGATAGCCATCGTTGACTTCAATTGCTCACTCCATTTGTTCAAAAGTCATTCTTTCCATTAATCGTGAGTTCAATCTATGCAAGTTACGATCCGGAGATATTTAATCTAATGATCTAAATTTACTTCGTATTTTTTCTCTTCTTTAAAAATTAGCTCATTTGGGTCAGTGAAATTTTAGCAATTGTTGATTTTACAAGCTAACTCCGACTTTTCTTCGAGTCACAAAGCTCCCAGGGAGCAAAAGAGATACGGTAAGATTTCATATATAAAAACTACCTGGCAGTAGTTTATCCCCTTTGACAGTTCCCTTAGGTAGGTCTTCACTAGCAATAAAGACGTATTTATTATAGAGGTTAAGCGCATTAACTATCTGTAATTATATAGTTATTCCACCTCTTCACCAGTATTTTTCAGTTTGGCATTTTTGTTGCTTAGTGGCACTTGTCCACAACAATAGACGCTAAGGAGCCTTAATATGAGGTGCTTTGTAACAAGGTTAATGGGGTTTGCCGCTGTAGCAGCACTACTTTTTGGTATAAGCCAAGCAGCTCTAGCTGCTGACAACGGTCCAACGTTAGAGTTTAGTTTAGGTAATATTTGGATCTTATTTGCTACAACCCTTGTATTCATTATGCACTTAGGTTTTTCGACTTTAGAAGCTGGTCTTTCTCAGCAAAAAAATGCCGTCAACATTTTGTTTAAAAACGTCTCCGTACTTGCCATTGGCGTTCTTTCCTATGCCGCTATAGGTTTCAATCTTATGTATCCTGGAGAAAGCTATAGCGGGGCTCTTTTCGGTTTTGCCGGGTTTGGGGTTAGCACTGATGCTGCTGGTTTAACAAGTGCTTATAACGCTTCTTATACCTACTGGACAGACTTTATATTTCAAGCTATGTTCGCGGCAACATGCGCTACGATCGTTTCAGGCGCGGTCGCCGAGCGCATCAAAATTTCGAGCTTCATCATCTTCTCTACGGTATTCGTTTCCATTTGCTATCCGATCGTTGGCATGTGGAAGTGGGGCGGAGGTTTCCTAGACACCCTTTCCACTCCATTTTATGACTTTGCAGGATCTTCCATTGTGCACAGTGTTGGAGGCTGGGGTGCTTTAGCAGGAGCGCTTCTCCTAGGACCAAGATTAGGAAAATATCTAGGTAACGGCGTGGTAAAGCCCATTTATCCCCACAGTATGCCTTTAGCAACATTAGGCGCTTTCTTGTTATGGTTTGGTTGGTTCGGATTTAACGGCGGTTCTGTGCTATCAGCTGATCCTGGTGCTATTTCAAAAGTCTTCGTGATGACAACTATTGCTGGTGCAGCAGGTGTTATCGGATCTATGATTGCCACACGCATCTTACTACATCACCTTGACTTAACTATGGTACTCAATGGAGCTTTAGCCGGTTTAGTCGGTATCACAGCAGGGGCCGACCAAATGGGAGTGCTCTCCGCTACAGTGATAGGACTCATTGCCGGTATTTTGGTGGTAGGCTCTGTTCTGCTCTTAGACAAAGCCCGCATCGATGACCCTGTTGGGGCTATCTCCGTTCACTTGGTATGTGGCATATGGGGAACTTTAGCTGTGGGTATCTTTGGTGATCTTGCTTCACCATCACAGTTTGCATCCCAGCTTATTGGTGTCGCTGCTATTGGGGTGTTTTCTTTCGCATTTGCTTTTCTTACATTTTATGTTCTGAAAGTAACAATGGGCATTCGCGTGAGTGAAGATGTTGAAAAAGCTGGTCTTGATAATGTTGAACATGGGCTTTCAGCTTATCGTGGCCTCTACCTCATGATGAAGCAAGAAAGCGAGGAAGCCAAAGAGGAGCTTTCTAAAGCTAATAAAGTTGGTAGTAATAAAGAAGTTGCCTATATGAGCTAAAAAGGGGGGCTTCCCCTTTTTTTATATATATCTTTGTTTTTTCAGTAGCTTTCATGATTCATTAAAATTCTCACACAATTTTTCCGATATACCTCCTTAGGAGGGTCCATGGAAACTTCAGAAAATAAGCGAAATTTTTTTCGCATTATCTATCCCTATGGGGAAAATCCGATACTAAATTTGAGTAGGAATAAATATCCGGTACTGGATATTTCAGAAGGTGGTTGCTCATTTGTTATTAGACCTGAGCAAACCTTTTCCCTAAACCAACAAATAAACGCCACCATATTATTCCATGGCAGAGGCACAGAAAATATTAAGGGGAAAGTGGTTCGGGTGGTGGGCCGAAAAATATCGATTAAATTTTTGTCGCGTGTGGGAATATCACTGGCCCGTATCATGTCCGAACAGAGGTACCTCATAAGAAAACATAAAATGTCGTCATGACTGCGATTCTTTGCTATCTTATCCCCACATTTTCGTAGGGGAATTTTTTATGAAAAAACTTATCAGCCGCAAAAAAAAAACCTACTCCATTTCCGCACCCTTTGACCAGTATCTTCGCTATTTCAACCGCAGCTGCCGCCTCCCCTTAAGATATGAGGAGCTACTAAGATTTTCCGATTCCTTTTCGCTCTATGATAAAAACGGTGAAGACACCCTTTGGGTCAGCGTCAGCTATGCTCCATCTGAACAACGGGAAGTTTTTCGCCGGCTGCTGAAAATTTATGCTTACTTGCGCGCTGATGGTAGCACTGAAAACCTCAAGCATCTTATTGTAGACAGAGTTGATCTATGTCTTTATGGCAATACAAAACCCTTCCGTATACGTATCGTTAATACGTTAAATGAAAATTTCGATTATTTTTATATCAAAGAGGCCGATGCTTCTCGGCTATATGGTCTCGAATTGGAACACATTCTTTCGCCCAATCGTATTGGCTTTATGTACTTTGAAAATACTCTCGTAGAAGAACATATCTATGGTATCCCCGGCGATGTTTTTACCAAAAAATACCTCCAAGATCCCCATAGCAATAAGGTAAGGCTTGCCAAGGAATTTGTGAAGTTTAATGAGCGATGCTTCATTCGTCTTCTTGGTGACATGCATGCAGCTAATTTTGTCATTGATGTTACTATGGACTTTGAGGAAAACTATTATCGTATCCGTGGTATAGATTTTGACCAGCAAAGCTATGAAGGTAATAAAAAAGTATATCTCCCGCAATTTTTTTCTCAAAATTATGCTTACGTGCGCTTAGCCATGGATCATCTTACTCCTGAATCCATAGAGCAGTATCAAAAAGAAGAACAATCCCTCATCCGACAACGGATTCATTCATCTTCTTACCGCTTATGTCGGCTTCTAGAAATTATGCGCAACGACTCTATAGCTCCTTTTACTCACGTTACTGCACTTTCTAGTGCACTCGCTGAGCAATATCATAATAAAGATTTTTTAAAGTGCCGATCAATGGGTGAAATTGTTGCGCGATCATTGATCCAAATTGAAAAGAGTCTTTCACATATCATTTCTTAAAAAATCAATATTATGATTCTATTGAGAAAAATTGTATATTTGGAGCAGCACGGTCCTAAGTGAGGATTGTTCGGCAGGAAGACGGCGAGGGTTTCGAAAAAACTGTGGTAGGCATATCTTCAAAAATTGAAGGACCTATTTGCCACTCCAAACTAATCATATAAAACTCTTTGTTAAAAGAAGGTGAGAACATGTTACTGTAATATCTTTACCTTCTTACCAATAACCATATTTATTCTCCTCCTGTTATATAGAAATAGAAAGCTTCTTAGTATTTTCATACCTAACAGGAAAGGCATCGACAAGCGAATAAAGCCTTTCATACATTCTCACGAAGCTTTCATCCTCCTTACTCTATACTGTAGGAACTGGGCTTATCATTTTTTTATACAGCCCTATGCATTTTCGTATTTATTTTTGCAAAAACTCATATAACCGAGTGATCTAGCTTAATAGCTAGAAGCCCAGAAATTTTTAAACCACTGGCATACATAGCT
>JBNKNM010000022.1:0-45763 GCA_050293845.1 Pseudobacteriovorax sp.
CTCATCTAGGATAATTAAATCAGGCTTTTTGACAAGGGCTCTAGCAAAAACAACTAGTTGTTTTTGACCCTGTGAAAGGTTACCACCATCCTCATTAATGATGTGATTATAACCATCTGGCAAGCTATTTACATAGTTATGTAGGCCAACTAGTTTAGCTGCTTCTTCTGCAGATTTACGATCTAGTCCTGGGAGATCAAGAGTGATATTGAATAGGATACTGCCTTCAAATAAGACGATAGACTGAGGGACGATGGCTAAAGAACGACGCAGGCTTTCGCCGTCGATCGTTCTTAGATCTTTGTCACCAAAGTGTATACTGCCTTCATAACGATCATAAAGCTTACTGATAAGTTTAATAATTGTCGACTTGCCTGATCCTGTGCGCCCCACAAGGGCTAGAGATTGGCCGGTCTTCAGTTCAAAGGAAATGTCGTTTAATATCATCTGGCCATCTTTGTGGTAGCTAAAATTTAAGTGATCCACTTTGATGTCATGGTTTAGTGACGAAATATTATTATCGCCTTCAATAAAATCCTTTTGATCAAGGATTCCAAATATTCTATCAAGAGAAGTGAATGCTCCTTGAAGCATGGCTATTTTATTCCCTAGTTGCTTGAGAGGCTCAAAGAGATTTTGGATATACTGTATAAAGGCAATCATGATACCCACAGTTAAAAGAGAGTTTTCTCCATAAATCTGAGTCACTGCGAACCATAGGATAATGCCAATAGTTATGGATGATATACCGTCCAACAATGCGAATAAGGTGGCATCTATAACTACAGATTTCATCTGGGCATTGCGATAGTCCGTCGATAATTTATCGAAATGCGCCTCGGCATGGTTTTCCGCTGTAAGTAACTTTATTGTAGTGCTTCCATAGAGGCATTCTTGGGTAAAACCATTTAACGCAGCAATCTTAACCCGAGCAGCCAGCATCGTCTGCTTTAGAATTTTTGAAGCACGGGTCACGATCAACACCACAATGGGAAGAATCATCAAAGCGCAAAGAGCAAGTTGCCAATTCAGTAAAAGTAGTCCAATTATGGCACCAATAAGAACAGAAATGTCGACTATCGAGTTCAGTACTCCCATATTAAGAGCTTCACTTAAATTATCGAAATCACTAGTGGCCCTAGTGGTAAGGGCACCACTGAGATTGCGATCATGAAATCTGGCCGATAGCTTCATAATGTGGGCAACAAGATGATCGCGCATTCCTTGGATCATTTGATGAACTGATTTGGCCGCAGAAAGAGTTTGCACAGCACGAACGATATATTCAATTATAATGAGTCCCAAACCCGCAAGGCAGCCCCATAGCAACACCGATTCATCTTTTGCCATAATACCATTGTCGACAATCCATTTAATGAGTAGGGGCATGGAGGTTTGAGTCAGGGAGATAATTGGGATGAGTCCCGCAGCAATGAGAAGTAGTTTCTTATTTTTACGCAAGTATGGCCATAACCGTCTCAGTTCTTTGACATCAGACCAGATCGCGGTCGTTTTATTCTGGGCCATCTGCTAAGTCCTCCTTGATGTGAGGATGTCTCCGCGCGAGATCTGAAAAATTTCCTTGATCAATAATCTTTCCTTGTTGCAACAGCAGTACTTGAGAGCAGGCTTTCAAAACGGAGGTGCGGTGTGACGCTACAATGGTTGTAATGTTGTTACTGTCAATGAATTGAGTGAGCTTTAGTTCCGTACGATTATCAACTGCTGATAATACATCATCGAGCAACAGTAGGTCTGGGTGACGAATAAATAGTCGCGCCAAGGCCAAGCGCTGTTTTTGACCACCTGATAGACGAACTCCCTTTTCTCCAATTTGGGTATCCCAACCCTTTGTGAACTGCTGAATATCATCCAAAATCTCGGCATTCTTAGCGGCCAGCTCTAGTTGAGAGGCTGAGGGAGCGGGGTCGATTCCGAAACTAAGATTGTCTGCTATGGAATTAGAGAAAAGCTGGGCATTTTGCATCCCATAGCCAATTTCCTGACGCAGTTGCTGAGGCTTAATGGATCTAACATCCTCACCTTTCCAAAAAATTGTCCCCTTAGGAGGTTCGAGGATGCGGGTTATCAATTTGAAAATGGTGGTTTTTCCGGAACCGATAGAGCCACAAATACCAATTTTCTGACCTTTTTTGATATTCAGGTTAAAATCTTCAAGCACGTAATCCTTGTCATCAAAACTAAAACTGAGATTTTGGATAGCTAACAAGTATTCGTTGGAGCTTTTCCTGTTTGTTTGCTCGATCCCCTGTGGAATCTCCTTATCAATGGGACTCAAACGCTCGAGGGCTGTTTTTGATCGCTGATAAATGGACAAAACGATACCTAGAGATGTCAGGGGAAAGGCGAGATAACTTAAATAAATATTGAATGCCAAAAGATCACCAGCAGTCACCAGTCCTTTAAAAACCTGAAGCCCCCCGAAGCCAATAACAGCTAATTGTGATACTGATGTTAAACTGATCAATAGAGGGAAGAATAATGTGCGGAATTTAATCAGGGTCATATTTGTTCGGTATACGTCGGTATTTTCTTTGTGAATTTTCCGCTGGAAAGCGGTTTCAGCGGCATTGGCTTGGATCACATGAATATGACTAAACGCTTCTGTAACCTTATCAGTGAGACGGCCGATGGCCTCTTGGTTGAGCTTGGAAAACCTCGCCAGTTTGGGCATAACAAACTGGGTCATGATTATCATAAAAAAAATGGGAGTGAGACAGAGAAACGTTAGAGTCACATGCACACTCAGCATTTTATAAATAGTAAAGATAGCTAAAAAGCTTAGATTGAGGACTTGCAGAATCGCAAATGCAAAGAAGACTCGCACCTGACTCAAGTCGTTGGACAGACGTGAAATAAGATCACCCATTCCAAATGAGTCGATGAACTTTTGTGACAAGCTTAGTGTTTTACTAAATAAAACCAATTTTGAACTAGCTTCAAGCTTGCGACCAGGCCAAAATATAAGTATACGCGACAGGCTACGGCATACAATTTGGAGTAATCCCAGCAGGATAATTATTGTGCTAATCTTTTCCAATTCGCTTTGGCTGCGAGAGTGAATGTCCAATTCATTGACTATTTCCTTAGCCAGTTGCGGAATCTCTAAAGTAATGAGATTAGTTGCTGCCAGGAAAATAGCACCGACAAGGTACCATCTCCAAAGTGGTAATGCAAATCGTCGTGCAAAATGACTAATTGTGAGCATATGTTACGTTCCAAAATAAAAAGCTTGTTCAATCGTGTTGATGCGTTCCATAAAGCTCTGGGATTGCCAGTTTTCTAGCTCTCGTAGTTGCCCTGATATCAAAGTATAGACGGAGTTGCTTAGGTTGGCTATGTAGGGAGCAATATGGGTGCACAGGATTGTTGGTTTTCCCTCAGTCTTTCTTTTTTTGATAATGTCATTCAGGGCCTTAATATGGTAGAGGTCGAGTCCCGAAAAAGGCTCGTCCAGAATTAACAACGCTGGGGAATGGATGTTTGCCAAACCCAAGGCCACTCTTTTTTTCATCCCATGGGAGCAAGTCCCAATGGGTTTATGGGCAAATGATAAACAGTCCCAATACTCCAATACTTCATGAACCAATTTAGTTTGGTCTTGCAGACCGTACAGGGAGCTTGCATAGGATAGTAATTCGTAGGCACAAACCCACTTAGGTAGTTCTAAGTTTTGTGGCAAATAACCCACCTGTCGCTTAAGGTAAAAGTTATCCAGTCTCATGGCTTGCTGAAGGATCTGCACTTCCCCCCTTTGGGGCTTGAGGTTGCCTGTGAGTATCTGGAAAAAGGTAGACTTTCCCGCTCCATTTTGGCCCATGATTCCGATGCATTGACCGGCTGATATCTGAAGATCTATAGGACCAAGTTTAAACTGGGTGCCAGAAAAACTATGTTCGAGCTGACGAACTGTGAGCAGCGAATTTGAACTCATTTATTCACTCCAAATTTACGCATATGGGCTAAGACTTGTAGTAATTGCCTTTTTGGTATTTCATTCCGTAAACAATCAAAACTGGAATTAAGAGCGCAGTCCCTCCATGAGCAAATATCCCAGTGCCAAGGAACAAGCAAACAAAGAAGCTGATAAAGAATTGAATAATGGGTCGGCTAGGGTCAACCTGGAACATGAGAGGAGCTACAGCAATAGGTCCAAGGCTAGTGATGAGGCTGATTTTTAAAGCTCCCCATATGAGACTTTGTTGATTCGTTAAATCGGCAACAACTAGGTAGGTACAGCCAGCCACCACTCCTAATACCCCCCCTAATAAAATCCCTAAAAGAAGATAAGCCATACAAAATTGATCTTGAGAAATTCCTAAATTTTGTTCTAGCCAAATATGATTCATATCCTCTTGCAGCTGGAAAGTGATAGCTCCTGCTATGGCTAAACTCCCTATTATGGATAATAAAACAATGGTGGCATAGGGGAGATCGCCTATGCAGGCTACCGTTAAACATAGGTATGAAAATAGCCATAGTATCAAGCATAATTGAGATAGGCGGTGTCTAAACAAGATTTGTACAAGCCGCCACTTAGTAAGAATTCGGATAGAATATTCATGACGATAGGAAAACTGATGATAAAGAGGTTGATTGTCTGACCTCCGTTTGATAAGCAGTCCCAACAACGTGAAGCCACTTAATAATAGTTGTGAGCTAGCGATCTCTATCCAAGAAAACTGATGAATGTAGATTGCGATCAAGGTATGACACACTCCAAACCCGATAATCTGGGATGTGATATATTTTAATACTCTAAATGTGCGAATAGTGGCGGTATGCTCGCCTAGCCTTTTTGAAATATTCTCAAGTGATTCAAATTCATATAGCCAATTATTGTAGAGACGAGAAAGATACAAAGCGACTAATATGAGTACAAAGTAGCTAAAGCCAATGGCAAAGGAGCGTTGAATCTCATCCGTGAATGAAGCTAATTTGACATTGATAAAATCTTGGAATATATATCCAAATAGTGAAAAAAGGACGATGGAACTAACAGCAACAACCAGTTCTCGCATAAGATCATAGCGAACACGGCTGGCTAAGGAAGACATGTACATCCTAAAAAGCATGGTGCTACGGAAATTCATAGATGGACTTGCTCCAAAAGCGAAGATTCGAATTTGGTGTATTGAGAAAAGTAGTAATTAGAAAAGTAACAGAGAAAGCTATAATTAGTACAACAAATTGTCAATACTTAAAAAGTGGAAAGAGAAGTAGGAAGGAGGGCTCCAGCCCACCTTTTTTGCAATAGACTTATGCTTCAACAACCACTTTCTTTCGTCCAGCTCTTTTCTTTGTGGACGCCTTTTTTGTCGTTTTTCTCTTTGATGCTGCTTTCTTTTTCGTCGTTTTTTTCTTGGCAGCTACCTTGCGAGTGGATTTTTTTGTCTTTTTCTTCTTAGATACAGCTTTTTTGCTGGTTTTCTTTTTAGCAGCAGTTTTTTTCTTTGCTTTCGCTTTTTTCGCGGTTTTCTTTTTAGCAACGGTCTTTTTCTTTTTAGCAGCAGTCTTTTTCTTTTTCACAGCAGTTTTTTTCTTCGCAGAGACTTTGCGGGTGGCTTTCTTTTTAGCTGTAGTTTTTTTTGCTGCTCTCTTTTTCGTTGCTTTCTTTTTAGCCGTGGTTCTTTTACTAGCTTTTTTCTTCTTGGTTGCTTTCAAGGCTTCCTCCTAACATACAATCAGTAAATTATGCTTTTCGCAATAATAGTGTTACCCAAAAAAATTTTTTAATTCAATCTTTTAGATAAATTTTTTTAAAAAAAAGTTGATAATTTGTATCAAAGCACCTGAGGAAGGAGAAATTTTTGTAGAATAAAACGGCAACCACGGATGGTTGTCTAACTATTTGAGGCACCCAGAATCAACGAAAATATCCTCCAAGTTGATAGTGGAATCAAGCAATTTTAAACCGTATCGGTATAAATTATGTTTCCCGAAATCTGGTCTGGTATAGGTAATGGCTAACTCAATCTCTAAGTTGTGTGTTTTCAAAATTAAATTTTGCTCTGTGTTGAGCAATGATTCAGAGATAATCCCCAACCCATCTGTACTGATGTCTACGGGCTTGCATTTTAATTTTTCCCCGGAAGCATCGATAATGGGACCCGGTAAGAGTCCTGTGAGCATTTTGCGAGGCTTGAATCTCTTTTCAAATAGTCTTGATGACTCCATTTTGTCTCCATTTCGGATGCTGAAAGGCATAGTTTGAAAATCGGACAACTAAGCTTCAGCTTGAGAACTTTTTGAAAAGCTAATTTAAACAATAGGATAGAGGCCCCCATTAAATTGAGAAAAAGCCCCCTAAAAATGAAAAACAGCATCTGAGGCCCGAATTTTTTCATCTGCCAGCTATTTGTTGTAAAATATACAGCAAAGAGACTAACGAGGAGGCAGTTCACATGCTTGCTATTTTTCCTGAACTTGCTGCTGTTGCAGCAAATCAAGATATTGAAACTCTGGCATGTCTTGTAAGAAGGTACTTCGGAGGCGAGCAAACTTTTTCGCCTAAAATAGATATGCAAGCATTAGCTTGCAATGTAGGGATTAAGATTTCTTCAATTACTATAGAAGATTATGGAGCGATTGCTGCAAAGGATCAGTCAGGTAGTTTTGTGGTAGATATAGTACTTGCAGAACTTGCTGATGGGGATCGTCAGGAGCGTAATTTTCTGATCGCTCATATGTTGGGTCACTACTTTCTCCATATCCAGCCATTTTTACTAAGAGGAGAGTGGTCAAACACAGGATTTAAGGAAGAATATCGTCCCTTATTACGCTACCAACAAGATTCCTACTCCCTTCATCAAAATCAAGAGTTAATGTGGGAACAAGAAGCTGATAGATTTGCAGCAGCCATTCTGTTACCAAAGTCTCTGCTTCTTAGGGCGAAGAAAAAACTATCAAGAATTGAAACAATTGCTCAATTTTTTAATGTATCCATTTTATTTTTGGAGCGACGCCTAGAAGAAATATCCACTGAAAAGAAACAGCCTCGAAGTTTCATGGAGGCTGAACACTTTACTCAAGAAAGCGAATCCAAAAAGCAATTATCCTTGGAACCCCAAAAGATCAATCCTCCTAATGATCCGGATAATATTTCTAGAGCTAAGCGTAGCATCGGTCAAAGCTCCTATCGGAAAAATGCTGAAACTTCGACTCCATCTCAAGGTGAGAATGTGCCTCTACCTGCCTCTAAAAGCAAAAATCCACTTGAACAAAGCCTAAAAAGGTTTCGAGAGCTTGCTAATCGTCTCGATAGCTCTGTGGATGTGAAATAGCCTACAGCAGTCAGTTGCAAAAACAATCTAAAGCCTATAGAAAGGTGACAATGTTGACATTCTAAATGTCATTAGGACACACTTTTGAAAGGGCGTTGTGTATGTATGATTCTGAGCCTGTCTGGACTCCTCATGCAAAGGATTTACAGAATTCTCAAATGTCTGCGTTTATAAGATATGTGAATGAACAAGATGCGCTTGATTTAGAAGACTACTGGGATCTTTATGAATGGTCAATCCAAAGAAACTTAGATTTTTGGCAATCTTTATCGCAATTTCTATCCATTAGCTGGCATCAGCAGCCGATAGATGTATATACGGCAGGTGAAAATAAAGGGTTGCGGGGTGGTACTTGGTTTCCCCAGGGAACTCTTAACTATGCCGAGCATCTTTTAGAAGGGGATTCTAGCGATGCTTTAATCACTACGGTTTGCGAGGGACGAGAAACGCAAACTTGGTCGCGTACCGATTTAAGGGTGGCTGTTGCCGCCTGCGCCGATTTTTTAATAAAGCAAGGAATCACTAAGGGAGATCGGGTTGCCGGTGTGGTTCCTAATACTATAGAAGCTATGATCGCCATGCTAGCTACAGCTTCCGTGGGGGCCATATGGTCGTCCTGTTCCCCTGACTTTGGTTTGCGGGGGATCTTAGATCGTTTTACACAGATAGAACCGAAAGTTCTTTTTTATACAGCTGGGTACCAGTATAACGGAAAAAAAGTTTCTTGTCTGGATACCTTGAATGAACTCATTACTTGCATGGACTCGTTGGAAGCTGTGGCGATTATAGGAAGTGATAGGGTTCCAGAGGCTATCACTCTAGGACGGTTGACTGTACCATTTAGTGAAATTCTGTCGAAATCCATAATACCTGATTTGCAATATGTGCCAGTGTCCTTCTCCGATCCTCTTTATATCATGTTTTCTTCAGGCACAACGGGAGTTCCTAAATGCATCGTTCACAGTGTTGGTGGCACTCTTCTGCAGCATCTGAAAGAATTAGTGCTGCATTGTGATGTTAAAAAAGGTAAAAGACTTATGTATTTTACTACATGCGGTTGGATGATGTGGAATTGGATGGCCTCTGCTTTGGCATCGGGTGGAGAGCTAGTTCTGTTTGAAGGTAGTCCTAGTTATCCTGATATTTCACGATTATGGCAGGTTGTAGAGAAGCAGCAGGTCAATATTTTTGGAACTAGTCCTAAATTCTTGGCTGCTTGCGACAAGGCTGGATTAATACCAAAAGAATACCTAGCCAGCCATGGCTTGGAGAAGATCCTCTCGACAGGGGCTCCACTTTTACCAGAACAGTTTGATTGGGTAGCTGAGAATGTCGGTAGAGATATTCAATTATGCTCCATCAGTGGGGGTACCGATATTATTTCTTGCTTTATGTTAGGGGTGCCGACCCTACCGGTCTACCGCGGTGAGATCCAAGCTCCAGGGTTAGGTATGGCTATAGAGAGCTGGAAAGATGGGAAACCGGTTGAGTTGGAAAAAGGCGAGTTAGTATGTACTAAGCCATTTCCCTCAATGCCAGTTGGTTTTTGGAATGACCCCCATCAGGAGAAGTATCACCAAGCCTACTTTGCATTTTATCCTGATCACGATGTTTGGCACCACGGGGACTTCATTTCAATTACAGAGCGTCGAGGGATAATAGTTTATGGTCGATCCGATGCTACCCTTAATCCTGGAGGCATTCGCATTGGAACAGCTGAGATCTATAGAGTGATTGAGCAGTTAAGTCCCATCCAGGATTCTTTAGCAGTTGCTCGCCAGGTTGACGGTGATTCGGAAATCGTGCTGTTTATAAAAGCGGCAGAAGTTGATTTTGATGAAGAACTTGTGCAAAAAATACGAACCATCGTCCGAGAACAGTTAACGCCAAGGCACCTTCCCAAGCATATTTTTAGGGTTTCCGATATTCCATACACCAGAAGTGGTAAGAAACTTGAGCTTGTTGTCACTAAAATACTTGCTGACGAAACGGTTGTTAATGAGTCCTCTATCGCTAATGCGAGTTGTCTCAACGAATATCGCCATATCGTAGCCAGCTATTTTACTGACCGTTAAGAGGTAGCAATGTGTCCTTTAGCGATTCAGTAAGAATTATTAATAGCGGCTCGGCTCGTAATTCACATACACAGGTGTCGTCGACGGATGTTATGAGTTAAAAAAAGAGAATGCTAGGTTATTTTTTTCTCGCTGAAATCTTGATTTTTATAGTTAGCATAACGTAATTTATAGGATATAAAACATTATGTTTTTATCCACGAAAGAGGTTTAGATTTTATGGCTAAGAAAAAAGCGAAAGCAAGTAAGAAGAAGGTCGCTAAGAAAACAAGCAAAAAAAAGTCGGTTGCAAAAAAAGCAACTACTATTAAAAAGAAAGCAAAGAAAAAAGCAGCTAGTAAAAAGGTAAGCAAGAAGAAAGTAACAAAGGCAGCTTCATCGAGAACTGTCAGCCGGGCCACAGCAGCGAATGATGCAGGCAAACCCTTTGAAAAGGTAGATAAAGCCAGGACCAAAGGTCAGGTTCTTACGGCTATCTCCGACAAGACAGGTCTATCCCGTAAGGATGTGGGAGGAGTATTTGATACGCTGAGTGATCTTATTGGCTTCGATCTAAAAAAAGGACCTGGGTCCTTTACAGTTCCGGGATTAATGAAGGTTGTTGTTGTCAAAAAACCAGCAAGAAAAGCCCGTAAGGGCACCAACCCGTTTACTGGTGAAGAGATGATGTTTAAAGCTAAGCCAGCTAGGAACGTGGTTAAAGTAAGGCCTCTAAAAGGATTGAAAGAAAAGGTCTAGCTGAGAGAGGGGGCGTAAGCCTCCATATTTATTGAATTTAAATCAGTATACTCCTTGCAAATTTCCCATAGGCTCCTTCCGGCAAGCATCCATGAACTGGCTATTTCCTGAGCTGGTATAAGAACAAAGTCGCGATGTAGTATTTCTGGGTGGGGAATTGTCAGTTCTGGACTTTGCATATGAATAAATTTCTTATTACCGTCTTTTACCATCAGGATATCAATATCGATGGTCCGATTACCCCACTTTTCTTGGCGTTGACGGTATAATTGGGACTCAATTTTATGGATATTCCATAGTAATTGTAAAGGCTCAAGGTCAAAGTTGCCGCGAAGAACTCCATTGAGAAAATCCTTATTTGCAGCTCCCAATGGTTTAGTTTCATAAATCCGTGATGATTCTAGGGTATTGACAGCAAGCTGACTTAATAGAGTATAAGCATGTTGCAAAAAAGTAAGGCGCGGCTCAATATTAGATCCAATTCCTAGTAAGTATTCATAGGACACAAGGGGTCTCCGTAATCGCCATGCTAGTAAATAAAGTATAGCTTCTGCGGTCACTTAGGGTATATCTTTTGTAAAGTATTTTCTAGAACTAAGTGATAAGGCTATAGTTTAGATGAAAAAAATTGAATCCTTCACAGAAATTATCAGCGATTTTGATGGGTTTCTGTTTGATGCCTATGGAGTACTGGTTGACGATAACGGGCTGCTGCCCGGCAGTGTTGAGTTGCTCCATCAACTAAAGGGTGCAGAAAAGCCGTATTTATTGCTAAGTAATGGTAGCTCCAGGACCGTGAGTGATACAGCTCAGAGATACATTGAACTGGGTTTGCCCTTGACTCCAGATCAAGTGATTACCTCTGGAGGGATGTTAGCTCGGTTTTTGAAGGATCATTCACAGCTTGGTGAAAAGGTAGCAGTTCTAGGTACTGTGGGGTCGATGGCATTGGTGCGAGAATGTGGAAGAATTCCCGTTACACTTTTGGATGCCAAGGGAGAATTTGAGCATCTGGTTATTGCTAACCAAACAGAGTATCCGTTCTTAGAGTCCATTGATGAATCCTTGAGCCAGATATGCCGCAAGTTAGATCAGGGGTCTCCCATTAAGGTCATTGTTACAAACCCTGACCTTTTCTTCCCTAAGAAGAATGGTTTGTTTGGTATAACGGCGGGCAGTGTGGTAAAAATCCTCGAAGCTAGTCTAGAGGCGCGCTATGGCATAGTTCCTAAAGATTTATTTCACGGGATTGGTAAACCTTTTAGCCCGATGTTCGACTTTGCCATGGCAAAGCTAAATTCGAAAAACCTGATTATGGTAGGTGACCAAATCCTTACTGATATTAAAGGCGCGCGTAATGCGGGAATTTATTCGTTACTTATGGGAACCGGACTGACGGCTCCAGGTTCTTTGAAAAACTTTCCTAGGGAGTTTTGGCCTCACTACTTTTTGGAATCTCTAGAGGTTGGTAAATGATTTACATAACATTAGGCGATCCCTATAGCATTAATATTGAGTGTCTTCTAAAGATACTTCCTACCGGGGAGCATCCCTATAAGATTATTTTGATTGGCAGTAGAAGCATTTGGGATTTTCAAGTCAAAAAATTTTCATCATTCCCTCAGTGGGATATATTCCCTATTACCAGCGATACGGATGCCAGGGTGGGGTTGAACTTTCTTAATACTGATAATGATGCCAAATATAGGACTGATCCAGAGCAACTATCAAGTTATGAGCGGGGAAAAATTGCGCTAGAAGCTCTTGAAAAACTTCGCGATGTATCTCTTCAAGGGAATGCAGTTCTAACAGGTCCTATTGATAAAGCTTTAGCGAGTTCAGCAGGATTTAAGTTTCCCGGACAAACGGAGTACGTCTCATCATTAGTTGGCAAATCGGGCATTATGGTGTTAGCTGGGCCAAAACTTCGCGTCGGTTTGGTAACTAACCACCTCCCCCTGAATCAGGTTTCTGAACATATCACAAAATCATTGGTTTATGGAAAACTCAAGCTACTTTATAAGACTCTTACTCAAACCTTTAGTATACAAGAACCGCAGATTGGGGTCACAGGTCTTAATCCCCATTGTGGTGATGGGGGATTGTTCGGTGATGAGGATCAAAATATCATAGCTCCCGCTATTGCTGAGTTTAACAACGATGTTGTAAATGCTAACGCTATAGGACCTATTCCAGCAGATACAGCCTTTTTTAGGGGCTACGAAGGACCGTTGGATGGCATACTCGCTATGTACCATGATCAAGGTCTGGGACCTTTAAAAACAGTTCATTTTTATGATGCTGTTAATATTACGGGAGGATTGCCCTTCCTAAGAACTTCCCCGGATCATGGCCCAGCCACCGATAAGTACGGTTCGGGTCAGGCTGATTACAGGAGTTTTGCCAGTGCATTAGACTGCTGTTATAGGTATCTTGATGCAAAATGACTCTCGAAAACAAATCATTATTAAAGGAGCGCGAGAGCATAATTTAAAAGGATTTGATCTTGCTCTCGAAAGGGGAGAGATTACTGTAATTACAGGAGTAAGTGGTTCTGGAAAGAGCACTCTTGCCTTTGATATCATTCTTGCTGAGGCTAATCGCCGATTCTTTTATACTTTGTCTCAGTATACAAGACAGTTCTTGGATTTGGGGGCGCGACCTGCGATTGGCTCCATCACGGGACTATCTCCAGCAATAGCTCTGGCGCAAAAAGAGACTCAACCTTCACGCAGAGCTACTGTGGGAAGTTCCACCGATGTTAATGAATTGCTCGGAGTACTCTTCAGCCAGTTCGGTGAAAAACACTGTCCTGAACATTTTTTACCTACCACAAGCCAAAATATAGATGCCATCGCCATGGGTCTGCAGGTTCGGCATGAGGGTGCTATGATAGGGATCGCAGCCCCCATAGCTGTGAAGAAAAAGGGAAATTTTCGTCAAAAATTCAGCCAGCTATCCCAAAAAGGGTATACAAAAGCGTATATCGATGGATCTATCGGAGAAATTAGACCCGATCTAACATTAGACCGGGAGACTAAGCACGATATTAGTATCATTATCGACTATGTAAGAGTTAAACCAGATCGAAAGGATCGTTTGATAAGAGCTTTGCAATTAGCTTTTGATCTAGGGGGAGGAGTCGCTGATCATTTTGTCTCTGACTCTTCTGGGGAAATCCTGTCAGCATTCCACAAAACTTCCATAATAGATGGTTGCCCTACATGTGGTTATTCTTGGCCTAAATTGGATGCGCGTTATTTTTCTAGCAATTCTTTGGGAAAATGCGCCAGTTGTGAAGGAACAGGCTTTTTTGATCAGGGAGGAGAGCTGGAAGAAAGATTTTCCGAAGCTTGTTTGTCCTGTCAGGGAACAGGTTTAGATCGTAATTTGAAAGGCATTACCTTTTGTGGACGTGATCCCTTATCGATTCAAAATCTTTATATTACAGATGTTCTTGATATTTTGACTCAGAGAAAAAATATTGAACCATCTCCGGTTGTACGGCGTTTACTTGTAGAAATATGCAGTCTTTTACGGCGATTAAAGTCTGTTGGTTTAGGTTATCTGAACTTGGGTAGGAGATTACTTTCTCTCTCTGGAGGTGAATACCAAAGGTTGCGTTTGGCAAGTGTACTGGCGGAAAATCTACGGGGTGTACTCTATATCCTTGATGAGCCCAGCCAAGGACTAAGTGACTCTGAAATAGATAAATTATGGGAAACCATACAGAAGCTGAAACAACAGGGTAATACGATTATTATCGTCGATCATGATGAGTCTGTCATTTCCCGAGCTGATTGGATTGTTGACCTAGGGCCTGGTGGCGGCCAACAGGGAGGGGAGTTACTTGCCAAGTTTAATCCACAGGACGCGGGCCGGTATCGACTTTGTTCTTCTACGGCAGCGTATTTAAGTAAAAGCCAGGCCAAGAAAGTTCCTCATGAGCAAAATCCCCTTATAGCTGATAAAAAATTTATTTCCATCATCAAACCCCATCTTCATAATTTAGTGATGGACAAGGTGAGAGTTCCTATTAACTGTCTTACCACTGTGTGTGGTGTGAGTGGAGCGGGAAAGAACTCTCTTGTTGTGGGTGTCCTATACCGTAATCTTGTACGTACTTTAGCAGGTAATTTTGAAGTTAAAAATGTGCAGCGTATTGATGGTATCGATCAATTTGATCAGGTCGATTTAATCACCCGGAAGCCCCTTGCTAAAAGTAGTGTTAGCATGCCAGCAACTTACCTCGATATTTTCACTGAACTACGCAAGCTCTACGCCAAGCTGCCTTTTTCCCAGATTTCGGGATTCGGCATTAAACATTTCTCTTTGGCATCGGAAGGGGGGCGCTGTCCTGATTGTAAGGGTAAAGGCTACCGCTTGCTGACCATGAAGTTTCTTGCTGACTCCAAAATTGTCTGTGATTCTTGTACAGGAGCACGCTATAAGCTGGAGACTCTTATGGCAAAATATCGCGAAAAGTCTATTGCAGAAGTGCTAGATATGAGTATCAGTGAAGCCATTGAGCATTTTTCTAGTTTCCATAGGATTGTCAAAAAACTTCAGCCAGCCGAAGATCTAGGACTCGGCTATCTACGCTTAGGTCAACCGATTTCGAGTCTATCAGGTGGAGAATCCCAGAGGCTTAAACTGGCCTTGGGCTTTAGAAAGTCAACGGTTGAGCGGCAACTGATAATTCTCGATGAACCGACGACCGGTCTGCATTTTTCAGATGTAGAACGGCTGTATAAGCAAATACGGAACTTGATATCAAGGGGAGCTACCATAGTCGTTATCGAACACAGTCTCTTTTTTATAAGAAACTCCGATTGGCTTATTAAAGTCGGTCCCCAATCTGCCCAGCAGGGAGGGGATCTGGTCTACGAAGGTGAGCCGCGTAACTTTTTAAAATAATAAAAGATATTTATTCATTTTTGAGATATGTCAAAAAAACATTGAAATGCCTTGAAGATCTGGCATAATGACGTCTACGTCGTTTAATATGCCGTATAAGGAGTAGGTCAATGGTCAGGCTCATTCCCATGTATTTGCTAGGATTTATACTCATCTTAGCCTGCGAAACTAAGAAAAATGAATCATCAGCGCAACTTAGAGATTTAGAATGTGGGAAGTCGTCGCAGCGTCTATGCAATAGCGTCCAATCTGACTTGCTTCTGGGAGAAACTCAAGTGAGTGCCAAAGTAGATAATGACATTTTGGAGCTAGTTGCGTCCTTTGCGAGCACAGATGAGCTACAGGACCCAGAAGCTCCCCCATTGCTACTGACGGGCGTTCAGTCTTATGCGAACTATTCTCCTATAGACGTAAATACCCAAAACAGCGAAAATAAAACTTGTCATGAGTTAGTTGGTATCAACAATAATATTTTAGTTATTAAAGTAAATAGCGATCTTAGATGGCTAGCTGGGGACACGCGCTCCCAGAAGAGCTGTTTGCTAAACCTTGGGTTGCGATATCCAGAAAACCTTACTTTTGCTATAGACCAAGTGCACGCAACGGTGCTTACCTCAGATGAGCTTATTAACTTAGCAACTAAATTCAAACTTGGTTATATATCTTCGAGTTCTCAGAATGTCCTGTGGTTTACGACTAACATTACTCAAGTATCCCAAGGATATAAGCTGGGAGCCACCAAAGAAATCTGGTCTTCCTGCTCTGGTGAAGATGTGATAGGACTGAAAACTATTTTCGAAAAGCAATTCTTGCAAGACCTTGAAGATATAGATTTTAACTTTCATCGCGATACTTCGACGCTAGTCGAGGATAGTGTTGATGTTAACTTTCAAAACGGTATATACCTTATTTCTCTCAAATGGAAAGGGTGCTAGGTTTTAGAAGTTTTTGCCAGACCTTAGCTTTTATTGTCAAGTATTTGGACATATGCAGTTGTAGTGGTCGCTTTTCTTTTCTGAAATTACCAACAATTTAGGTACTTAATCTTGGTATATGCTTTGCTTTCTTAAAAGTAGGATTTGTTGTAGTAGTCGTTGTCATTGAGGTTTGTTCCATGTTGCGAATTGTTTATAGAAATTTAAATGAATTTATCCATAGAATTCCTGTTTTTTTCTACTTTTTCACCACAGTTTTATCAATTATAACGCTTATGATAGCAAAGCATGATTATGATGCGCGTCGTTACTTAGATGAAGCATCTTTACACATTACCGTTTTACCACCAAAAACGAAGCCGACTTTATCGCAAGAAAGTGTTGATGCAGCTATGGAAATGTTCAACATTAAAGTGCCCCATAATGTACAAAGCCCTACCTTTGATGCCAGCCTTGAAGATCGTGGCTTAACGACTTTACGAGGGTGGGGACATAAGCTCGAGGTTTCTGTAGGACCGGCTGCATTTGAAAGCTGGGGATTGCTGGGGTCCACCTTAGCTCATGAACTTGAAGTTCATTGTCGGCAAAATTTTACCCTGATTCGAGCGCTGGACCTTATTGGCTTTAATGGCACTTGGGATGCTGAACGCGAGGCTTATCATCATGAGCTTGATAATGCGAAAAGGTTTCACCTTACTGAGTCGGAGAGATTCAATATCAAAGCTACATTGGATTTCTATTATCCCCTAACTAGCAACTAGTATTTTCCTTGTAGCTATAGTATTCGCTCATCGAGTTTTAAGTAGTAACTATCCAGATAGCCTTTTTCCCTTAGAAATAGCGTTGCTGATAAACTCGATGCCATATTATCTGCGACAATCACGAATTTCTTATTTTGATTTTTCCCTAAGACATCGTGAGCCCATATATGAGGCATGGGGAAGCATATATTTTTTCTTCTGCGGGATTTGATATAGGCATAGCGCTGATAGCTGTATATTCCAACAAAAATGGTATTATGCTGCTCGCAAAAGTTCCAGCTTACGGGAAGCTTGGGGATTGTTGACTTTATCCAGGAAAGGGTTGCGATGACGTGTTCTATCGTTTGTCCTGCAGCAACGGCTAAATCCTCCACGGTTTTCATGGATAGGTAGGAAGGGTAGAGTTCCGTAACTAAAAATTTTTCTTCGATGATAGTATCTAGGCAGGGTATCTTAAGATTTGCCAATAGGGTATTGCTATGAATGGGGCACATAGTGTTTCTTGTACTCTAAATAATTATTTGCAGAGGTTTTTAGAAAATCTAACTCGGAGGGACGAAGCTCCCTTGTTTCTATCCCAGGATTACCCTTTATGAGTATACCAGGTCTATAAACTTTTCCTGGTGGTATCAGTGCACCTGCGGCCACTATTGAGTTCTCACCTATTATTGCACCGTCCATAATGGTAGCTCCCATACCTATAAGGCAACCATCTTTGACCTCACAGCCGTGCATGACTACGCCATGGCCAATTGTGACATTGTTGCCAATGATAGTGGGATGCTTACCGTTAGTAACGTGGATCACTGTCCCGTCCTGAATATTGGTGCGGGCTCCGATTCTTATGTAGCAGCAATCGGCCCTTACTACAGTGTTGAACCAAAAGCTGGAATCTTCTCCCACTTCTAGATCTCCAATGAGGTGGGCTCCAGAAGCTACAAAAACACCCGGTGACAATTGCGGGGACTTACCTTGATAGGGGAGAAATGAAGATCCTGGCATGAGATACATGATGGCGCCTTCTATTTGATTAAAAGAAATGTACTCCGGATATAATGGAAAACTATCCCTACTCTGCTTCAATAAAAGTATCTACTGAGTTTTTAGATCACTGGGATGAACCTGCATACCGGTAAAAGGGATTCTACCAAATCGCTGGCTAGGGCTCCAGCTATATCTGGAAGTATGAACTACCAACCCGAAAATCCTGTTGGTTTTCAGGACATCCCTATGGGGCATAATTTTGGCTTTGCAATAATCAAGATGTATGACTGTCGTTGTATTCCTCATTGACAAGAATACGATAAGCTTTGCCTTAGAGGTCTAAGCTGTCGATAATATGGAGGGGAGTCGGGTGACCAACCAGTTTTCTCGCCTTTTTCGCTGCTTGTACCAGCCTATGCTGAGCCATGAGGCTAGCGCTGGTAATGGGGATATTGGCGAGTGTATAGCTAGCGATGATCCCCGCTAAAATATCACCACTCCCCGCTTGAGCTAGGTCATTGTTTTGCTGACAATAGCAGTAGATACGATCATTGCTGGTGGGGTCAATTAATAGGGGTGTAGATGTCTTATAAAGCAGGCTTATGCCCCATTTGGCGAGCAGCTTTTGTAGAGCCTGGCAGTCTTCGAAATGTTCTAAACTGCTAATACCGAGATGGGAGCGACTGAATTCCCCAGGATGGGGTGTTAGAATGGTTGTTAGGGGGTTAAAGGCATATTGTGACCATCTTCCAATATCGTGTAGAGCACCCGCATCGATGACCATGGCAATGCCAGCAAGCGATAGCTCTTGAAGAACTTTCATTCCTGCTTGATCAAAAGGACTTTGCATCATACCAGGTCCGATGACCATAGCTTTGACCTTACGGGTCTTGGCGAAGTCAGCCAGGGCTGAAGCTTGAAGCTCTCCCGTTTCTAAAAAGAGGGGTTCGCTCGTGATGTACGGGGGCATTTGGTTAATCTTTTCCGGAGATGCAATTGTAACCCATCCAGCTCCTGCTTTGCATGCTGCCATGGCTGATAGGAGGGGAGCGCCTGTCTTTCCTGGACTGCCACCGATGACTAAAACATGTCCCCTATCAAACTTATGGGCCATGGGGGAAAGTTTGTGCCATGGTTGCATGGTATCGATTTTTTCCGGTATGGCTTCCCAAATAAGGTCTTTTGCTCTATGGAGAGATGTTGTGACAGCTTGGCTATGAAATCCAATGGAAAATACTTTCACATTACCGCAATATTGGCTTATAGGGCTCAAGCGATGAACGGCTTTTGCATTTCCAAAAGTAACAGTATAGTCAGCCTTTAAGGGAGGCGGATTTTGCTTCCACTGATCGGAGGAAAGTCCTGAAGGAAGATCAATAGCTATGACTGTGGCAGGGTTTCTGCTGCTGATATGGCTAAGGCTCTCTTGGAGTAATCCTACTTTAAGGCTACCTGTTAGCCCGATACCGAGGAACCCATCAATCACAATGCAGCGACTGAAATCCTGCTGATGAAGAAGTTTTTCCAAGGTATACGGTGTGATTCCTTCGCTTGCAGCAAGACTTAATTGAATCTGTAAGTCAGTGGACTGTTTTTGCCTATCTAATTTATAGCAGTATATCTCAATTGGAAAACCCCAGGAACGCAAAAAGCGTGCGGCCACAATACTATCCCCGCCATTGTTTCCTGGGCCGCAAAGAATGATAAACCGTTTCCCCATTTGAAATTGTGATGCTGCAACCATAGCTACGCACCGCCCAGCCTCTTCCATCAAGCTTTGGCTAGGGACGCCGTGCTGCGTAATACTCAAGGAATCGACAGATCTTGCAACGTTTGCTGACCAAAGGGGAGTGCAGAAGTCTGTGGGCTGGATGTACATAGAGAAAACCTTACTATTCCAAACTATTCATCAACTATCCCACCCGCCTTTTTGATAACTCTTATGATTTTTGATGTCACTTCAGATTTTAAAGCTTTATGGGATAAGGCTATTTTTTCCTTGGTTTGTAAAAATTGAGAGCCCTCGTCTTTTAATTCTTGTTTGAACTCTAGAGTTGAAGTTCCTAATTTGGAAAGTTTCACTGTTAGAGTGTTACCAGATAAATGAAAGGATACGATTTTACTGAGTGCTCGGTCTCCCATGGCCTCATCTAAGCTTTTCAGTATTTTTTCAGGATCTTTTTCAGAGAAGAATATTTTCATAGAGGGTCCTAACTAGTTATGTCAAAAGCTGTGCTACATAAGTCGTGAAGTAGCTGTTTGATAATCATCTCGTTAGTGACGATAGCACTTGTATCCATGCACCATGTCAATCCGCCGAGAGCGTCCATTCTGGCTTCGAATACGTGGAGAGATTCACGTCTTTGCCGGAACGCTTGGGTGGATTCTAATATTGCTTCCATTTTTGCGCCAGACCTTTCTAAACGAAGTTGGAGATTTCTAACCAAAATGACAAAACCCTTCATGTAATGATCCTGATCGCAATATATAGGGAATATTTTAAGGCGTTTTGTCTCATCAACATATTCGTTATAGGTATTGACGGATAAAACAAGCTCCTGGTAAATATCGCTTATGACACTACGAATTATGGTTTTATTATGGCAACGTATTTCGTGAAGATTATCAATTTCCCAGCGTCCATGGACAAAATTGGAACGTGCCAGTGTTTTGATCCAAAAAAGGTCCATGGGGCTCCCTCAAAAACTTAGTTGAGCGACAATTTGGCTGTTAAAATTTGTTAGGAATGTGGGAAACACTTCGGCTACAGACTTGGTTGCGGGAGCGTCGGGCTCAATGTCTACATTACGATCTTGGCCAGCGGCATTAACGGTAATGGATAGCCATTTGGTTATGGCAAAGTGTAATGAGGCAAGGCCACCTAAATTGGTATGGGAAAACTCAGCATTAAGATTCCCATCTCCAATACTATACAGATGGTTGCCAAGAACGTGCTCAAATTGACCCATGATATCCAAGGAAAGGTTGGGGGTAAACGAGTAGGTGACTCCTAGGGACAAGCGATTGTACCAATCAGGGCCATCAAGTTCCTTGTCATCATAATCAAACTGGGAAAAATCACCCTTAATATAAAAGTCGAGCCTTTCAGATAATTTGTAGGCAAGGGTTATATATTCATTGGTTCTTACGCGATATTTTTCTTGTAGGACATTCTCAATCATATACTCAATTTTGAGAATTAGGGAGTAATTGGCATTGGTTTGGCCCAAATTGAGAAAAATGTTAGGCCTGCTACTCGAGTTAGACAAGTCTCCTTCTGGGAACAGGATATAATCGGAAAAACCCAGGGCTAACCAGGTTGTTCCGCCTATATTCCACTCGGGACCCGTGGTCAATTTAGTTTCGACATAGCTGTTATAATCATCAGTATCTAATACAAGATACTTAAAATCATTTTCAGTATTAGCTAGAAAACTTATAGGATTATTTTTATGTTCTAGGCTGGTGGCTTTAATGTGAGTCATCAGGTGGAAGTGGTTGCGTATTTTTTTTTCTCCAAACTCAAAGTTATTGCCGAAGTTGGCAAATAAACCAAATTCGGAATGCACCGCAGTATTCTGTGCTAATTCTGAAAAATCCTGATTTTGACTCAAGTATGAAACTATGGTTCCCATTTGATTATGTGCCAGGAGAAAGCCGGTATTGGGAATTATCACTTCTTCTGGTTTGGGTTGCTCTACAACCTGAACTTCTTGGGGCTTAGACTGCTTTTGCTCTGTAGATTCTTTCGATGGCTTTTGAGCTTCTAAAATTTTCCCTTCTGCGTATCGTTGATAAAGCCTACGGCTTTTCATAAGTTTGCTTGGCAATACGACAGCTTGTTGCATCAGGTCCAGACCAAGCTTATAGTTCTTTGTCTTGACGGCGCAGACTCCCCCGTAATAACTGGCTAGATCATATAAAGGATGTCCAGATGGTACTCGCCGAAAGGCAGCTAATGCAATGGGAAACTTTTTCTTTCGTATGTGGGCCTGGCCATATTCGTAACTGGTATCGGGGTCAAGATTTTCTAAGACCAACTGAGAGAATACTTTGTACGCTTTATCAATCTTGCCTAGTCGGTAGAAGCTCCTTGCGGTATAAACCAAGGAAGGTTCATGGCTAGGGTAGCTTCTCAAGATAACAGCAAAAACCGAGATGGCTTCACTGTACTTTTTTTTCTCAAAAAACATGGTACCTTTGCTAACAAGTTTCAATACTCCAAGCTTCTTACTGGGTCGACGAGTCAGACCTGATCGGGGAGTATCTTGAGCCAATAGATCTTCGCAATGCCAAGTGGGCATGTTTACTAAAACCAAATACAACAAGAACTTTGGTGACATTTAAAGAGCCTGCTATGAATTTTTGTCGATCTTCATGATTATAGCATTTTGTATCTGATGGCGTAGCTTTTAAGCTCTAGTTCAGACAAAATATTTATTTAATAATTTTAGTCAGTTCAAAGATTGATCTTAAAAAGCCACCAT
Source organism: Pseudobacteriovorax sp. (assembly GCA_050293845.1). Classification (GTDB taxonomy): domain Bacteria; phylum Bdellovibrionota_B; class Oligoflexia; order Oligoflexales; family Oligoflexaceae; genus DT-89. The sequence continues at coordinate 22,202 of JBNKNM010000022.1, forward strand.
GATATAATTACCAGATAGGTTAAAATTCTACAAAAAACTTCAGCCAAGGTCTTTGAAAAACATCAAATCAAGGATTGACTACAGCATTTAGCTTTACTAGAAGAAAGTTTCCTTTTTTATCACAGGAGTCGAAAAGAATGGCCCGTGTCTCAATCGAAGATTGTCTAGAGCATATTAAAAATCGTTTTGCGCTTGTAGCTGTTGCGTCTCATCGTACGCGCCAGCTAATGGAAGGCAAGGCCCCCCTTGTGAAGACAAAAAATAAGGAAGCTGTTACCGCCCTTAGGGAAATTGCAGAAGGAATGGTAGTGTCAACCAGTCATGAAGCAAATATCTCGATGGAGTAATTTGGATTCTTGAGGTTTTTTTGGTGAGGTGTTTCTGCAGAATCGATGCTAGCCATCGATTCCTGAAACTGCTGCGCCGATAATATATATACTTATCAGTCTATCTAACACTTCGTCGCGAGACAAAAACTGGGGATTAAACCAAGCTTGACCTTGGATATCCTGCCATAACTGCTCTCCCAAGACTTGGCTGATGGCTTCTGTAAGAATATCCCTAAAGTCTAGATAGTCCCATGCCATTTCGTTAAAGGATTGGCAGTGCTCGAAGTATTTGTGCCGAAACACTTCATAACTGAGAAAACAATGAGCTGCGACATAGGATCTAATATAATCGTCTAGAAATGTCTTATTCTTTTCTAGAAACTGCTGTTTTTTCTTCTGTCGAAATGCATTTAAGTAAAACACCTGGCTCATGACTGCTTCCTGTTACTCATATCAAACGGAAATTCCTAACTATCCAGCTTCAAAATTGATATCGGTTGAATTTTGAAATTACTTAAGGCTTCGGGGCATACCTTCTGGGCTCTTCCTGCCTACCTTATATAGGAAAAATATCATTATATCGGGATATTGGATTGAATATCTGCGAGGGCTATAGTTAAGGGGATGGAGCAATTGGGGGAGAGTCATATGAAACTTAACGTTGGAGATATGATGTTTACCCGCAACGGTCGTCCTGCTGTTGTTGTCGGAAGGCAGGATTCAGGTGAGGCCACGGCACAGCGCAAGGGGGAGGAGTTTGAGAAAGCTAGAAAATTTGGCTTTATTAATGGTCTTTCTCCAAACCAGCGTTCAAAATTTTCCGATATAGTAATGAAGGCTCGTGAAAAGCCTGCTCCTGAAGACCGAGTGCAAGTGATTCAAGCGCAGGTCGAACAATTGGGGACAGCTCCCCAAAACTGGGTACTTAAGCGTTATTTAGAAGGTGAAATGTCATACATCATGAACTCAGAAGGGGTACATCCCACAATTTTTACTTTTGAGGAAAATGATTTAATTTAAGGGAGAGAATATGGCTAATATTGGTGATTTAGTGCCGAAAGCAGGGATCTATACAAACCCTGGAGTTGTTGTTGAAAAAAAAGAAGATGGCACAGTAGTGATTGATACGGAACCAATGACTATTCATAAATTCCATCGCTACACTAATACAACAGGATTGAACGAGACTGAAAAAAATAAGTTTAACATGATATTGGATGAAATTTATCAAAGTAACAATGATGTGGAAAAAATTAATGGTATTCAAAAAAATATTGATCGTTTGAAGGTTGATCCAGAAAATACTAAGATCGTACAATATCTGCGCAATCAACAGTCTCACTTGATCCGCAAGGCGAAGGAGCTACCGCGCAGCTATAACTGGGATGCTTCCAATATCCGAGGTTTGCCTAAGGAAAAAATTGATATCTAAGCTGTTGCGTTAAGCTGATTTAATAGCTTGCGTGCTTTGCTGTAGTTAGGCTCCTTAATCAAGGCCAATTGCAAAAATTGTTTTGCGGAGCGAATTTTACCCCATCTTGAATAGCAAAGTCCCATGTTAAAAAATAACATAGGGCTTTTATCTTGCTGGGGTAATACATACTGAGCTTTTGAATAATGATTAAGAGCTTCTTCAAATTTATTTGCCCGCACCAAAACAATGCCTTGTTGGTTTAAAGTAGAGGCTACTTTTGAGGCCAGTGAAGACTGCGCTAGCAGGCTTCGACTTTCATCAAGTTCTCCTTGCTCAAACCTTATGGCTGCCAGACCATTCAAGGCTGAGCCGCAAAACTCGTCTTTATCCAGAGCAGTTTGGAAGTAATGTTCAGCTTTTTGGATATCTTGCAGTGAATGATGGATTTCACCCATTTTCACTAGTCTAGAAACATTGTTTTTGTTCCTTCCTTGTGAGTTTTTGAGCATAAATAATGCCTTATCAGAGGCTCCTCTCTTGCAGTAGAGATCTATCATTTTTACTTTTGCCGGATAGTATTGGGCATCAAGTTGTAGGGCCCTTTGCCATTGTTCCTCAGCAGCAACGTGCTGCTCGGTTTTGCTATAGTAAGTGCCTAGGGCATGAAAGTATCGTGGCGACCTGTTATTATCAAGTTCCCCTATTTTTTCAATTTTCGATCGTAATTTACTCAGTTCTTCTTGGGATGTTGAAAGATCTATTTTTTCCAAAGTTAGATGAAGCATGCGCCAAATTTTGTTTTGTTTTAACTCTGGGGTAAGCTCTTCATAAAAAAACTCATGAAGCTTTTTAGCACTGTTATTGATATCAATATAGTTATCGCGCATTTCAACAATGGTGTTGACTCCCAACTCTGAAAAATACACATAATCTTCTTGTCGAGGGTCTGAGGTGATAATTATCAGCCGCTCTTCCAAATCAAAACTTGGTTCAAATTCTAACAACTCTTCTATGGCGGCACCACCGAGCCTTTTTCCTGACTCCCAATGAATGATAATTTTGGGAGTATCTTGTATGCGCGACCAACTAGATCGTAAAGATCTTTCCGGGTCGACATGGATAAACTCTAGCTTCTTCTTATGAAAAAAACTACAGACGGTGTTCCAAACCCAATGGGAATGCTGGTCACACAGAAATACAATTTCGTTAAAAGTGGATGATTTCATAAGGTGTTATCCTCAACGCCTCCATTTTAATCTGATATCGACGGAACTGGTAGGAGGGTTAAAAGAAAAAACAATAGGGAAAGATTTACAGGCGCTTAGTCTTGTTTTTTTGCAATATTCCACTGGGCTTCACGGCGGAACATTTCTAAAATTTCGTACCCTCCAGGGTGTGAATGATGTAAAGCTTGGGTGAAGCTCTTCGTAGCTAAGTCGTAATAGCTATTTTGCATCATGCGTATCCCTAAGTACTTATACCACTCGTATTTAATATTATTACTTAGGGTAGAGGGGATGGGTAGGTTCCACAGTGATGTCAATTTTGCCCTGGAGTAAGTTATCTGCCGACGCAGATGAAGATAGCTGAAGAGCCAGGTATTATTCTTCTTCAACTGCTTATAAGGCGTGAGTTGAGCCAGGTATCCGACCAGCTCTTGGAGATCTGCTGGTGACAAATGCAAACTTGCAAAGATACGTAGATCTAACTGACGCTCATGGGAGAACCCTAAAAAATTCTGCTTTGCTAGTATCTTCATGCCATTCAACTGCTGTTTAAAAGCTTCCAAGTCATGAGATAGTAAGTAATGCAGGTCCGCAGCCAGCATCTTAAAAGAGAATTCTTCCAAATATTCTATATTATCCTTTTGGGGGAACAGACTGATGATGCGATGAACTTGATCAATATCATTTTTTTCAAATGCTGACTTGATTTGCAAAAAATTCTCTTGGAAGCGATGCCGCATGGACTGGGGTTCTAGATGCCTTAACCAATTGACAAAATCTCGGTGCTGCCATGGGGAAGGTTGGCGCCAGCCTGGAAAGATTTTTCCATTTTTTCCCAATGTAGCCTTGCTATGAGGGCAAAGGTCTAAAAAGATCCCAGGATAGCGAAAAATCGCCTCTCCAAAGCGATTATTTTCTTTTTTAGGTAGCTTGCCTACTGTAGTCAGCCATTCTTGGATAGCCTCCTGCATGGAAACAGAAAAGATGTTCTCCCATGACTCCCCTTTATAGAGACGCATGACCTGCTCTTTACTATAAGTTATCAACAAATATTTTATGAATGAGCCCGCAGTTCGATAGGCGCGACGGCCCGACTGCAGCCAAAAACGAGGACTGAATAGGAGTTCGAGGGGAGGTAATTGGTCTTGCTCCTTAAGGGTTCGTACACTCTCATTCAAGCTGAATGTGCCTTCCGTGGGTGCGAGTGCCATAGCTAAGCCTTCGGTAAAAGCAATATTGGGGTGAAAGCCCAACCCCCAAAAAGCATCTCCAGAAGTAATGGCATGGACCAGCTCATGACGTAAGGTTGCGTGAGGCCAGGACTCCCAGGTAATGTGAATAGATGGTGTTACTACATCGGTAACATCTGTAGAGCCACCACCAAAAACTTTCTTTTTCTGATTTTGATTATTGTAAACATAAATCTGAACGGGAGTTTCGAGAGTATTATATTCCTGTAGATCATCGAGATTAAATTCAATCTGGCGGGTCAATTGATCAATTCTGTGGAGGTTTTTTCTGGAGTCTTCACCGGCAAAGTGCAACTCATAGCCGTTTCCTGCATGGGTTTGGGGTAAAGCTGTGCGCAGTATTTTACTGCCATGACCATGGCTTGCAAAGGGAAATGGAATGAGATTAATAATCAGAGTTGCTAGCAAGCCAGGAATCCAAATAAACCGACTGATAATTTCCCTACTAGGTCTTAGAGCCAGTACTGTAAAAAGCCCTATGAGGCCATGTATGGAGCGAGATAGAAAAATCCCACCATCAACGGGAATCCAATGATCGTAGATAGGACCATGGAGAAACCCCCAAAAAAGACCTGTCAGTCTTTTTTGGGGGAAAATCCATAAAATAATTAGGGGAAGAACTCCTATGGAAAAACCAAAAGCAATCTGAATTAAAAACCTTTTAAAATAAGGCAGGTGGAGCTGGCATATCCGGTAGGTCGCAAAAAATGTACCCCATGCTACCAGCCAGCCCGGCCCCCACAATAGCATTAACCACAGCAAAGTTTCTCGGGGAGAGCAAGAACAGCTCTGTTGGTATAATAAGAGAACAAGGGGGGATAGGGTAGCTAAAAAGCCAAATGTGATCAGTTGCTTATATTGAGTCAGGATCGTTTGATGCAGATACTTGATTTGACCAGCTATAAAAGCTAGTAAAATAAAAAGAATATTTAGACACAGAAAAAATTCATATTCAAGATTCCGGTTAATGGGAAACACCAGAGATGCCCAGGAGAAAGCAGCAAATCCTGATAAATAAAAAAGTAATTTACTATTCATATGGTCTCAAAAAAATATTTCTTACGACTACCTTGCTTACAAGCTGCGACGATTTGTTTTTGATTTTTCTGTATCTCTCGAAAAATTTTTTCTTCATCAAATCTTTGTGGTGATTGTTGGAGCAGACTCCGCATACGTTGTGATAATCCACGAAATAGATGAGAAATTCTTATACTCAGCATGCACTCTCCTGGTTCGATCATAATGCTAGCATGTGTTTTATATGTTTCAAAGTCGGCAAAAAGATCATTGGCTTCAGTATCGTCGAACAAATTGACAACGAATTGCAGCTGCTTAAGTTTAGCATCAATAATTTTATGGGTCTCATCCTTATACACACTGGCACGATAGTACCTCAATTGCTGGATTACCTCATCCTGGATGTCTTTGCAAAGGTCTGCTAACTCTGTTAGCACATCGATGTAGTCTAACCTTGCCATGCTGCCCCCCTAGACTAGTATGTTTATTTGGCTCACTACTTACATTCTATTGTACCAGGGAGGGGAAAGTTTGTGTCAATCCGTTGACCAGTAGGGTCTTGGTTATAATATCAAAATATAGAAATAGTATGGTGATTGCAGCCTTTTGCTAGGCAATAATTTCTATAAGTTAAGGGGAAGTCCATCTTGAAATTACCACTCCATAAGAACCTTACCTGCTCCATTAGCAACGACTAATTTTGTGGAAGTTTCTTTAACAAGTTGCTGCTTATTAGATTGTCGGTTGGGAAGATCGAATAATACGAGATATTCATGAGTCCATAGGTCAACTGCCGGGAAAAAAGTTTTCCAGCGGGCTTTTTTACCCAGTTTTTTTATGAGGATAGGGGAAAATTTACCGGATTCAGTTTCCAAGAAGATATTCCAAAGCCTATGGTCTCTTAGGTCATCTTGTTCATCGTCTGCCACATAAAGTGACACGAAGAAGCCTGTTTTATCCGTAGCTTCGCCTAAAATGGGTTGGGTCTCTGCGTAGATTTTTTGGTAGCGGCTAGCAATGGCTTGACGGAACTCGCCTGATAAAAGAGTTGCATGAATACGGAACTTGGTTTCGAAGTTCTTAATCACTTCGTAGTTACTCGTGTTTTTTGTGTAGGCGTCATAGTATTTCAGATCATCGTAAGCATGAAGAGCTAATTCGACTTCATGTTCTTGACTGCTCACACAAGAGGTGAGCAGACCGCCCAGTAATCCAAGGTACAAAACTTTAGATCGTAACCTGATTTCTGCCATTCGTTTTAGATTGATATAGCTTTTGGTCAGCATCTTCTAGCAGGTCCTTAGGTGATGACATTCCTTGATTGAGCTGTGAAACACCAAGGGATATAGTTTGTTTAATGACTTGTCCTTCATACTCAAAGGTATGGAGTTCTATATTTTGCCGAATCCTCTCGGCGAGATCATAGGCTGTTTTTGCATCGGTGGCTGGCAGTAGTACAACAAATTCTTCACCACCAAATCGACAAAATATATCATCTTTTCGAATGATTGACTTTACTAGCCCGGAAGTTTCACGAAGAATAAAGTCACCTACATTGTGACCATAAGTATCGTTAACTTTTTTAAAAAAATCGAGATCAAAATAAATCAAAGATAGGGGGCGGCTGTAAGTCCGGCTAAATTTGAATTCAGAATCCAACGCTTCTAATAGATATTTTTTATTAAAAGTCTGCGTTCCCCCGTCAATAGTAGCCATCCTGTAGATCTTGTCATGGAATACATTTTCAATATTACCTTGGGCAAAAAATTTGAAAACAATGTTACCAAGCCTAATAATATCACCGTCTTGCAGTGTGTACTGCTCATTGATCCTCTTGTCATTGACATATGTACCGTTAGAGCTCCCTAAGTCCATGATGGAAACAGAGTCGCCAAAAGAGAGACATTGGGCGTGGTTGCGAGATACGCTTTGCTCGTTTACCACTATCTGAACGTTGGGAGAGCGTCCTACAACCATGTCTTTTTGGTCTAGTATGTATCGCTTGCCTAAGTTTGCACCGCTGTACTGAACGAAGCAAGCGGCAGTTTTTTTGGGAGGATTGAAAATACTAGCCCCAGGATCTGCGATAATGGTCTTATCATCTGCCATATAGCCATATTACCTGTATTATAGTTGGAATTGTTCTGGTACCTTACCGAGAATACCATTTTGCCCTGGGGTCTGCAATCGGTAGACCTGCCCGGTGCCTTTAAGGTTATTTTTTTCTTATAATTTTGAGCTAGGATTTGCTAGATATAGAACATACCCTTTTAACCTAATGATTGATTGCTACCTTTGATCAAGGAATGTATAGAAGGTTAGCAACGGATAGGCGGTAATGCGCAGAAAGGAATAATATAAATGCAAGTCGTTATGGTCGGTACAGGTTATGTCGGTCTGGTATCAGGGACATGCCTCGCTGAAGTTGGTCATAATGTTACATGTGTAGACCTCAATGAGAGGAAAATAAAACTGCTCAATGATGGTGTGTCTCCCATTTTTGAACCTGGATTAGAAAATGTCATACGTCGCAATATGGATCACGATCGGTTACATTTTACGACCGATTTGGCGGCTGTGATCAACCTGGCCGATATGGTTTTTATTGCTGTGGGAACCCCGGAAGGTGAGACAGGTGCAGCCGATACCAAATATGTTCAAGCGGTGGCGGAGTCCATTGGCCAGTTAGCTAACAAGGACCTAGTAGTTGTTGTCAAGTCCACAGTCCCTATTGGTACCTGTGATCTTGTGGAAAAGACTATTAAGAGTATGTTGGAAGCAAGGGCGGTGGCATATAACGTGGTTGTGGCCTCCAATCCTGAGTTCCTAAAAGAAGGCGACGCCATAAGTGACTTTATGAAACCTGATCGTATTATCGTGGGGGTAGAAGACGAGCAAACCCTAGAGCTTTTCCGCGATCTTTATGGGCCTTTCGTTCTCGATGATCAAGGCAAGCTATTATTTATGGATAGGCGATCTAGCGAGCTTTCCAAATATGGTGCTAATTCTATGCTAGCGACGAGGATTTCTTTTATGAATGAACTGTCTCGGCTGTGTGAAAAGCTAGGAGCGAATATTGATAATGTGCGTCAGGGTATCGGAGCTGATCCACGTATCGGAAAAAAATTCCTATTCGCTGGTCCTGGCTACGGTGGGTCATGTTTTCCTAAAGATGTTGCAGCTTTATTGAAAACAAGCGAAAACGCAGGCATGGAGTTTGAGGTTCTTAAAGCTGTCACAGTTGCTAACGAAAAGCAAAAGCAGCTTGCTGCCGCGAAGCTTAAGCGGCATTTAAAAGGTCTTAAGGGTAAGCGTATTGCTATATGGGGCCTATCCTTTAAACCGGGAACCGATGATGTTCGTGAGGCTCCCGCGAAAACGATTATTCGTGAACTCTTGGACCAAGGAGCGCTGGTCGTCGCCCATGACCCTAAGGCCAGCAAAAACTTTTTCCAAGAATTTGGTGAAGAAGATTGTCTTTCTTATGCTGACACTGCTTATGATGCACTCAACAAGGCTGATGCCCTTGTATTAGTAACAGAGTGGTCTGAGTACCGGCGTCCCAACTGGGAAAAAGTAGCGTCCCTTTTAAAAGAAAAGAATATTTTCGACCTGAGGAACCAGTACGTTCCCCATGAGCTTATAGATCGAGGCTTTCATTATGAATGCATAGGTCGTCCGGACTCTTCTTTCAACAGTGGCGGATAATGCTTTCGCAATGACTACTATTATTAGTGGGAGCATAGTTGACAAGACTTGGTCGGAAAATATGAGGAGATAGGTGAATGGACAAGTCCCGATTCAAATTCGCTTTAAAGCGTGTTTTTTTGGTGTTCTGCTTATGTTTACCACCGGTGATGTATCTCGGTTACCAGTATCAGAAAAATATTATTCTTGATATTGAACGCTTCGGTATCGTTCCCGAATTTGAGATGATGTTTCATAATTCTCCTATTGGTATGACGCATCATGATACTACCCAGCATGTGACTATAGCAGTTATTGCTAAGGACTATTGTAAACAAGGCTGCTCCCGTCTTGTCCACGAAATGGTGGAATTAAAAAAATTTTTCCAACAAAAGCTGGAAGGTAAAGAGAAGGACCCTTATACACCTCGCAAAGCGCGGTTCATTGTACAAGCCTCAGCAGGTTTAGAGTTTTTTCCTGATGATTGGGATCGTGCGGTGATGTCTGAAGGAGTTCCATATTTGGTGCCAGATGTTCGTAAGGATGGCCCCTGGCCTGCTTTTGTCATCATTGATGATGCTAGTTATTATCGTGGATTTGTCCCGTTAGAGGACCCCGCATTGCAGCAAGTACTAAGAACCGAGCTTACCAGAATCATCTCCAACCAATATCTGACGCATTATGTGGCTCGTCAAACACTTATGTGGCGTAAGGCTAATGGGCGTGAAACAGCTCAGTAAAACAGCGATGGCCACTAGTACTGTTTTCACCTGCTAAAAATTAAGGAAAGGAAGCCTATGGAAGGGTGGTATAACATTGTTGTGATTGGTGGAGGATCTGCAGGGCTTATCAGCGCTTATATTGCTGCTGTGTTGCAAGCAAGGGTTGCTTTGGTCGAAAAGGATAAAATGGGAGGGGACTGTTTGAACTTTGGTTGCGTCCCTTCAAAGGCTCTCATTAAGACAGCCAGGTTTGTGCAAGAAATACGTCGTCATCGCGACTTTGGTGTAAAGTCCGCCTCCTTCGAATTGGATTTTTCCGAGGTTATGGATCGGGTGCACGAAAAAATTGCCAAAATTGCCCCCCACGATAGTATCGAACGCTATTCCGAGCTTGGCGTTGCTTGCTTTAAGGGAGAGGCTGAGATCCTGGATCGGCATACAGTGAAAGTGGGCGACAGCATTTTAAAAGCCAAAAATATTGTCTTGGCTATGGGAGCTTCCCCTTTTGTTCCGCCGATAACGGGAATTGAAAAGATCGATTACCTCACGTCAGAGAATTTATGGCAACTCAGGGAGCTACCTAAAAGGTTGGTAGTGCTTGGAGGAGGACCTATAGGTTCAGAAATGGCGCAAGCATTCTGCCGCTTAGGCTCGAAGGTTACACAAATAGAGATGTTACCCAAGATTCTGCCTCGTGATGATGCTGATATAGCAAAGTTTGTCAGCGATAGATTTCAGGATGAAGGGGTGGAAATATTAGCCCGTACAAAGGCTCAGGAAGTCATTCAGGAGCAAGGTGAAAATATTCTCCTCTGTCAAACTCCCGATGGACTTCAGAAAGTTCCTTTTGATAAAATTCTAGTTGCCGTTGGTCGGCGCGCGAATACGGATGGGGTGGCCTGGGATCGCTTGGGTATCGCTTTGAATCCTAATGGCACTATTAAGGTCGATGAATACCTTAGAACCAGTCAAAAAAATATTTATGCTTGCGGAGATATTGCTGGTCCCTACCAATTTACCCATACTGCTTCTCATCAAGCCTGGTACTGTGCTGTGAACGCCTTGTTTTCCCCCTTTAAGAAGTTTAAGGTCGACTACAGGGTCATCTCCTGGTGTACCTTTACCGATCCTGAGGTGGCGCAGGTGGGACATAATGAAACGTCTGCGCAAGCTGCTGGTATCCCCTATGAAGTGACCAGTTATGGGGTTGATGACCTTGATAGAGCGATTACAGAGTCCGAAGACTATGGTATGGTTAAGGTTTTAACAAAACCGGGAACAGATCAAGTCATTGGGGCCACCATAGTATCCCATTTGGCTGGTGAATTGATTGGTGAATTTGTAACCAGCATGAAATATGGCATTGGCTTAAATAAAATTCTAGGAACTATCCATGCTTACCCTACTTTTATTGAAGCGAACAAAGCAGCTGCTGGTGCATGGAAAAAAGCCCATGCCCCTCAATGGGCATTACGTATTCTCGAAAAATTTCATGCTTGGCGGCGATAAAAAGGATAGGGCTATATGGATATAGCAATGGGATTCAGCTTGGGTTTTTTGGTGGCAATCGTGGTATGTGGCTTTCTCGTATGGCGATTTGCCAAGCGCTATCAATCTCTCCTCTTAGAAAAACATAAAATCGTTTCTCAGAACCAGGTCGAGATACAGGCCTTGGAGGAAAGGGTACGCTTCCACCAGCAGGCTGAAGAGCGTATCGGGCATTTGTTCCGGTCATTATCAGCGTCAGCTTTAGCGGAAAATCAGAAAAGCTTCTTAGAACTCGCACAAGCTTCCTTTAGTCAATTTGAAACACAGTCACAATTAAGGATGAATAACAAGGAAGAGGCCTTCCAGCGTCTGGTTGATCCTGTAGCCAAAGCTTTGCAAGATATTAAACAGCAAGTGGAGTCCGTGGAAAAAGAAAGGATTTCTTCTTTTCAGAGTATAAGTGAGCAGGTCGGACACCTCATGAATATGAATCAAAACCTACTGGGGGAAACGGCGAAGCTCGCCGGGGCTCTTCGCTCACCAACTGCTCGCGGAGCTTGGGGAGAGATACAGTTAAAGCGTGTTGTTGAAGCAGCCGGTATGCTTGAACACTGCGACTTCCAATGCCAAACAACTATTAGCTCCTCAAGGAGCAGTGGGCGTCCTGACCTGATCATTAAGCTCCCTGGTAACCGTATCGTCGCCGTAGATGCCAAGGCCCCTCTACAAGCTTATCTGGAAGCTTTGGAAGAGAATGATGAAAAACGGCATCGTGAATTGATGAAGTTGCATGCTAGTCAGGTAAAAAAGCAAATCCAAGGTCTGGCTAAAAAAGGGTATTGGGAAGGGCTCTCGCAATCCCCAGAATTTGTTTTATTATTTCTACCGGGAGAGTCTTATTTTTCTGAGGCTTTGCGGGTTGAACCTAGTCTGATTGAAGAGGGGGTAAAAGTGAATATTATACTTTGTACCCCAACAACCTTAATAGCTTTACTAAAAACCGTTGCCTATGCCTGGAGGCAGGAAGCCCTAGCAGAGAACACCAGGGTGATCGCCAAACTGGGAGCCGAACTCTACAAACGGATCTCAGATTTTAGTGGCCATATGGGAGATGTAGGACGATATTTGAACAACAGTGTCAAATCATATAATAGTGCCATAGGTACTTTAGAGCGACGCGTTATGGTCACAGCACGCAAGCTCAAAAGCTTTGGTGTGGAATCAGCAGGTCAAGAACTTGGCCCCCTTGACTCCATTAGTCATGAAGCCCAAGACAGCCCTATTAATCCTTAAAGCCACCTTTCATCCAAGCTTTGAAAACAGCTTTAACATTTTTAGGTTTGGTTTCATTTACAGAAAAACGTGACGCCCAACCGTCTTCACCAGCCCAGCTGCGGCCCGAAATAACATCCGTAGATTCCATTTCATAAGCGGCTTCGTCGAGCTCAAGCTCATATCCGTAATCCCCTAAAGCTTCATCACTATTATGGCAGGAAATACACGTTTTACCATCGTCACGTCCGTAATCAAGACTGCTGACAATCTCTGCCAGTGTTTTCCCATCTACATTCTTGTTGGGTTCAAGACCAAATTGAGCCGAGTAGATCGGCTCATTCCAACCTAAAGTAGTCTTCGTCGCCGTGTTATCTGAGCTTCCTATGCTGGATGTATGCTCCCGCTTATACCGCGTAGCGTTTGGCTCCTCCCCACTAGTGCACCCTATAACAATAAAAGTCATAGTCCAAAAGATGGATTTGAATTTCATTAATCTCTCCCTGAATCCTTGAAGTCTCTGACTTCCTCTGTCTTCCTTCTTTATTAAACTAAGAGTGACTTTCTAGATGCAATTGAGGTGCCAATTTATAACATGTTAAAATGACACTATCTTTTCTCTTTCGTTGCCGTAGGATAAACTCAAAATTGGGTGAATATCTACAATAGCGGTGATATCCAACAATTCAGACCTAGTAATTTTTAAAAACCACTGGTCCTCATCGGTTCTTAGGTGATTATCATTAATAAAATTATGTAGTAGCTGCGAAAATTATTCATATTTTTCATGAAGCTTATCAATCATCTCCTTAGTGGAGTCTAAGCGTTTGCGCATTGTTTGGATAAGCTGATAACCTCGTTCAACTTTTTTAACCATTTGGTCAAGGTCGATATCATCGCCACCGATTTCGTTTACGATGGACTCCACTTCCGTTAGCATGTTTTGATAGCTTTGCGATTCAACCATGGTCATCTTCCCTTTTGATAGCGTGAAGTTTTAAAAGAAGCTGGGCGTCCAAAAGCTGCGCATAGATCAATTTTCCAGGATCTAGCTGGTTCGAACGGGTAATCTTAGTACCATTTTGCACTAGCTGGGTCCAGCCTTTTGCCAGCCAAGGTCTGGGGTCACGGCTTGCAATAGCATGCTCTAGTTTCTGGAGTTGGTGGGCGGATTTTGCTAGTTGTTCGGAGGAGCGTAGTCTTAGCTGATACTGCAATCTTTGGGCTAAGGTCTGATGCTCCCTTAAATGTAACTGTACTCCCCGCTGAAACTGGGCTTCGCACAAGATAGTCCTTTTGATTTGATAACTAACCTGGGATTGCGCGATATTTTGTAGGTTGTATTGGAGCTGAGATATCTTATGCATCGATCGATTGAGCCGATGAGCTCCTGCTGCGTGCAAGCGTGCGGAGATTTGCTGGGTCTTCTCATTTTGCATACTGAGTTGTTGTCGAAAGTCGGTGCGCAGTTTGTCAGCTAAGGTTAGCATACGTTTTTGTTCCTGACTCCAGCGACGTTGCGCTAGCTGTACGATCAGATTGCGGGCTTTATTTATCCTTTCCGTAACTTGGGCAAAACAGCTCATAATAAAGTCTGCAGCTGCAGTGGGTGTTTTTTCGCGACGGTAAGCGATTTCCTCAGCCACACAGATATCTTCGTGATGGCCAATAGCTGCTATAATAGGTACTTTTGACTGTGCTATGGCCAAGGCGATCTTCCTGTCATCAAACCAACGAAGGTCAGCATTGGACCCACCTCCACGGGTAATGACAATATAGTCACATTGTGCAGCAACGAGCTGTCGTACACCGGTTGTTATCGCCTCCACCGTATTTTCACCTTGCATTTGCACGGGATGAAAAAGAACAGAACCAGGAAAACCATAACTCTTGAGCTGGTCTAGGAAGTCGCTCTGGGCCCTTGAGTTTTCCGCGCTGAGAAGGCCAATGAGAAAGGGAAATAGAGTTCCAGGGAGAGCTTTATTTTTTCGATCCAAGCCTTTGCTGCGCAGTTCCTTTAGTAGCTCTTCACGAGCCAAAGCCAAAGCGCCCTGGGTGAACTGAGGGTCAATATCCACTACGTTTAAGCTTAGGATTCCGCGGTCTTTATAAAAACCAACTTGTACTAAGAGGCGGACTTTCAGGCCTTCTTGTAGAAGGTCGTTTAAAGGGCTTTTAATCTTTTTTTGAATACTGCTGACGTTAGATGCCCAAAAAGTTACGTTAGCTGTAATGGTAGCGGATTTCGAACCATTTTCCTTGGAATCGGCAATCTGGAAAAAATATCCTGAAGCTCTGTGGTTTAGGCTTTGAATCTCTCCTAGAATCCATACGGCGCGAGGGAAAGCTGTTTGGATTTCCAGACTGACTTGGTGCATCAGTTCTGAAATACTCATGCCCAGACTGGCTCTTTCTTGCTTCTTGGGGGTATCATCACAGGTACGCACTTGGGATGCGACTGCTTTTGGGGAGGGGGATCTTAAAGGCCCACCTCCGACGCTTTTGCATAGGTTTTGGATTTTGGCTAGTGTGTCTGGGTGAGAGGGAATAGTCCATACTTTATCAACCCTTTGAAAATTACCGCCAAAACTTTTTATTAGCTCTTTGTAGGGATAAGTTTTTCCTGAGATAATAATGTTATTATCGACTTCTCGGTAATATATAGCCAATCTAGCCTCCTTGTGCCGTAAGGCTAGCGTGTGCCTATAGGGATGTCAATCAAAGTCAAGATGCTAAAGGATGCCGTATGGATCAGCACGAGTTAAAGCAGTTTATCAAAGAACTAATCATCGAAGAGTTTACGCCACAGCCAGTTGAATTAGCGCAAAAATGGCATGATGGCAAGATTGTTCTAGAACCAGGTAATGGGAGCCAAGCAAAAGACATTCCCATGGATGTTTTTCTAAGAAAGGTTTTAGGTGTGCGGGACTCTCTACGGGTTCTTGAGCAAAAAATCAACACCAGTAAAAATCTGTCTGCTGAGGAAAAGGCAAGCTTTCATAGCTACATAACGAAGGCCTATGGTTCTCTAACTACCTTTAATGTACTATTTAAAGAAGGGAAAGACAAGTTTGTTGGCAGTGGAGGGGGCGGTAAGGGCAGCGCTAGCAAAGAAAAGATGACAATAAGTGAAGCAAAAGCTAAGTTGGGTCTCAACGAATATTAGTCTCGGGAAAGTGGAATTTTAGTGGAACAGAATTCAAGTTATAAAGAAAACTATCTTGAGTCCCTGCGGCAAGAATTAGTTGATGTTGTTGCTAGCAAGATGAGCCCCGTAGCCAAAAAGTATGGTTATTCACAATCGGGCCTTGAAGAAAAGATTAAGTGGCGGCCTGTGGTGTTGTTATTAGGTAACTATTCTTCAGGAAAATCTACCTTAATCAATGAACTGCTTGGTGCATCAGTCCAAAAAACAGGTCAAGCACCGACTGATGACTCTTTTACTGTCATCACCCATGGTTCCCAGGATCATGAAGAGGAACGGGATGGAATGGTTTTGGTTAATGATCCCGAATTTCCCTTTGCGGCTCTGAAGAAGCAAGGCAAGCGGTTCTTATCCCATTTCCGCCTCAAGCGGGTCCGTTCTCCCTTTCTGGAGAATCTTGCTATTATTGATACGCCTGGAATGCTGGACAGTGTTTCTGAAAGGGACAGAGGTTATGATTACCAAGAGGTAATCGGAGAGTTTGCAAATATCGCAGATCTCATTTTGGTATTGTTCGATCCCCATAAAGCAGGGACGATCCGTGAAACCTATGAGAGTTTGAGGAGAACTATTCCGAAAGCCACCTATGAAGACCGCGTTTTGTTCGTGTTAAATCGGGTAGATGAATGTGAAAATCTCAATGACTTATTAAGAGTCTATGGAACATTATGCTGGAATCTTTCGCAAATGACTGGCCGTAAGGATATTCCCCATATCCACTTCACCTACTCGTCCGAGAATAAACATCCCCCTGAGTTTCTTCAGCTGTTAGGAAATCAAAGGCAAGATCTTAAAAAAGATATCAGCAATGCTCCTAAACACCGGCTTGACCACTTAGCGACCTATATTGAAGAACATGGCGAAAAATTACTACTGCAATTAAAAACCCTGATTGCATTTGGAGACAAGAAGAGAAAACTAATGCAGAACTGGGGAGCAGGCGGATTGGCTCTCGCTAGCATTATAGGACTATTGCT
The DNA here is from genome assembly GCA_050293845.1 of Pseudobacteriovorax sp. Lineage (GTDB taxonomy): Bacteria > Bdellovibrionota_B > Oligoflexia > Oligoflexales > Oligoflexaceae > DT-89. Next base: position 38,789 of record JBNKNM010000022.1, read on the forward strand.
GTACTATTTTCTTGTTGCTGGAGCTTGGCAAGAAATTGTTCCAGCCCTATTGGTTCCTTTTTTAGCAGGCGGTGTCGCTCTTATTCTATTCATTTTGTGGTGGATGCTGATAAAGTCGACGGTTTTTGCAAGATTTTTTCAAAAAAGCATCGATAATCCACGATCTTTGGTACAGCTTTCCACACAGTTTGAAAAGGACCACTGGGAATGGGTTGAAGATAAATATCGCGACTTTATGGTTGAATCTAAAGGAGAGTTTTCTTTGTTTCAGCTCCATCGCGACTATCGCAATATCAAAAAGTCCTGTATCCAAGCCTCGAAAGATGCGCGCGAAGCCCTTGCGGAGTACAAGAGTCTTTCCTATGAAGGCCAGGAGGCTCCTTAATATTTATCCGTATAAATGACGGCGTCATCGACGCCTGCTGCCTTTAGGATACTTTTGCTAGTTGCCATCATGGGGGGAGGCCCGCAAAGAAAGTACTGGGCGTCTTGAGCGATCATTTGGTTTAAGATTGCCGTTACCGGACCCCTTAAATAATTTTTATTATCAGCATTTTCGTCGACTAGACAGTGATACGAGAAATTTTCGAACCGAGCAGCCAAATCTCTGAAATCTTTTAGATAGGGAAATTGCTCAGGGTTTTTGCAACCATAAATAAGAATCGTACGGGCAAGTGACTGGTGGAGTCGCCATAAAATCATCGAACGCAGAGGAGCGATTCCTGAGCCTCCAGCTACAAAAACAGCCATATTTTCATGGTGGGGAATTGCGAATCGTCCTCCGGCTGGCGAAATAGCTAGAGTATCACCTGGTGCTAAGGCTGTCAGGGCTTGGTCTATCTCAGAATCTTCAGAGGAAGTGATACACAGTTCTATGACTCCGTCTTGTCTGGGAGCAGAGGCGATAGAGTAGGGGCGGGATACAGTTTTGCTAAAAACGTTATAGTGAACGAAACAATGCTGACCTGGTTTTTGCGCATAAGGTCCCGTGGTTTTTAAGGTAAGTAGTTTGTAGGGACCACAGGATTCGATCTTGGATAGGGAAAAATTAATAGTATCTTTTTCTGACATTGTAACCTCATATAAATGGTAGCGGCGCCATGAATAGCATGGTAGCCCCCATGGGGTCACTAAAGCAATCTGTCGTCGAGTCTGAATTGAAACATGACTTCATCATAACCAAAATTTTTATCGTCAACGGAGCGCCCCCAATAGTAACTAGGGGGATCGTTGATAAAACTCAGTTCATGATGAGCTAAGTTAATACCGAAATACTTGGTTAAGTATATATTCATACCCAATTCATAGCTGACCTTTACTGAGTTCGCTGCACTATTATCAATGCGCCAGGAGTCATAACTGATTGATATATTGGCATAGGGAGAGTACTTGAAATGGCGAAATGGTGAGACGCGCATAAAAAGGCTGACATCATAATGGAGGGCTAAAGGGCTAATAGTTTCAGTGTCTTGTCGAAAATATCGCAAAGATTGGCCTACTTGAAAGTAATCAGCCAGATATTGAATGAGGTTCATTTCTGTTCCAAAGCCCTGAGCGCTCATCAACAGACCCAGCTCGGCTTCAAAGTTTGTTGGAACAAGTGCCGGTTCTAGTTCATCCCAGTATTGCGGCTCGACCTCGATATCGACCTCTTCTACTCCTTGACAAGGGGGTGGTAGCAGTGAAAATACGAGGCTGAATATCAGCAGCATCTGATAGAAATATTGCATGGCTTTCTCCTCTCTTAGCATTCATTATAACGCCAAACTAACGTTGTCCCAATAGAAGCTTCCTTTTCGTTTGTGGTAGGGAGATGGAAAGTAGCATTTTTTTTGCGCGTCAAGTATAAACTCCATCTACATCGTTGTTTTTTAGGTTTGAAGGAGTAAAGAAATGACAGTACGGGTCGGAATTAATGGTTTTGGTCGCATTGGACGAGTCGTTATGCGCGCGGCCCTTCGTCAAGGAGATGTCGAGGTTGTCCATATTAACGACTTAACAGATACCAAGACATTAGCGCACCTTCTGAAGTATGACTCAGTTCATGGCACGTTCGATGCGCAGGTGGAAGCGAAAGAGAATGCTATTGTTATTAACGGAAAAGAGGTTTCTGTTTCGGCATTGCGTGATCCTAAAGAGTTGCCCTGGTCAGAGAAAAAAGTGGACTTGGTGCTAGAATGCACTGGAATTTTTACTAAACGAGATGACGCTGAAAGGCACTTGGCAGCAGGCGCTCCTAAAGTTCTCATTTCGGCACCTGCTAAGGGTGAAGATATTACTGTGGTCTATGGGGTTAACCATGACAAGTTGCAAGCAGAACACAAGATTGTATCAAACGGTAGTTGTACAACGAACTGCCTAGCCCCAGTAGCAAAGATCCTCAATGATAATTGGGGTATTGATTATGGCCAAATGACAACAATTCATGCCTACACCAATGATCAGAAGGTCTTAGACCTACCTCACAAAGACCTTCGTCGTGCTAGAGCAGCTGCTTTGAGTATGATCCCCACATCCACAGGAGCCGCAAAAGCCATTAGTTTGGTACTTCCTGAGCTGGAGGGAAAGCTAAATGGTATGGCTGTAAGAGTTCCGACGGCAAATGTGTCTTTGGTTGACTTAACTGTGCAACTGAATCAGGAAACAACAACGGAAGCTGTAAATAAAGCTCTGGCCGAAGCTGCGGCAGGCCCTCTTCAAGGTATTCTGGGTTTCAGTGTAGAGCCCTTAGTTTCCATCGACTTTAACGGAAATACTCACTCTAGTACCGTTGATGCCCTGAGTACCATGGTGTCTTCCGGTAAAATGGCTAAGGTTCTATCTTGGTATGATAACGAGACTGGCTTTAGTAACAGGATGCTGGATGTGGCGCGTCTCATGGCAAAGTAATTCCTCCCGTATCTGGAATGAGTCGGATTAACAAAATCCTCAGCAAATATTGCCACCATTGCGAAGAGTAGATTTGCAATGGTGTATCCTGGGGACGACGGCGGGTTACGAGTTTTTAAGATCCTGTGGTAATGGAGATTTTATTGCGGGGTCATAATGGACTGGTAAGAGGCTGCGAATTCGGTTTTGGTCATAGTGGTTGAGTTTTGAGTGTACAGTTCACATTGCTTGAAAGCCGCCAATGTGGTAATACTAATAATCTCATAACGTTATGAGATATGAATTGGTGCTGAAGTGAGCAAATTCCCAAGGGGGTGATATGAGTAAAGGTTCCGATAATCTAGTTACCTTGACGCGAAAAGAGGTTTTGGAGCTTTTGGCTGAGACGAAAGACCTGAGATCTAAAGACATGCGTAAGGCGAACCTGATCAAAATTGACTTCTCTGGCTGCGATTTGCGAGATGCAAATTTCTCTTATGCGAACTTAAAGGACGCAAGTTTTCGAGAGTCAGATCTTCGCGGAACATCTCTTTGGAGCGCTAACCTAGAAGGTGCTGATTTCACAGGTGCCAATCTTGAAGATGCTGATCTCGATTACTCTAAATTGCGCGGTGCCGTTCTCTACCGGGCAAACATCCGTCGGGCATCTCTGCCTACAGAGCTTATCCCTCGTGAGGATATTATTGCGTCAGTTGAGACGGGTTGTAAAGTTGGGGTAAAGCGTTACTAGTTATTATCCAGGAAGTTTCTTAGCTTCTCTGCATCAGTAGCTCCTTCCTGGTCATTTATAGCAGTTGCTATGGTGTTGACATTACTCGCAGCATCCTGAGTGCCATCGTCAGAGCTGTAATTGCTAATTGTGCTTTGGGCACTCACTAAATCCTGAAGTATCTGCACTGCGCTAGCATCATCCAGCTCTAAAAGTTCTTCAGCAGATAATGAGCCATCTCCATTACTATCAAAAAGTTTGGTTCTTAGGGTTAGTAATGAGGTGTAGAACATAGAAAGTTTAAATCTATCTGCTTCATATAAGTCTGCCTCAGGGATGCTTTCGAGAAGATTAACAGCTTCTTGAAGAAGTGAAATATTACTCGTGGTGGCCTCAGGAACCACTGTGAACAACCCCACAATGTCGCCTGTTCCCCCAGAGCTAGCCATGTTTAATGCGAAATCCATAGTATCGACGCCCCCTTTTTGGGCTTTAGCGGAAGCTAGCAGAGAAACTAACTCATAATTTAGAGGGTCCTCTTTGATAGCAGCCTCCAATATATTAATCGCTTTATCTGATTTCTCTTCGTCAAGTGCAGCGCTGGCGGCTTCTGCGGGATCTTCATTATCGAATTGCTGGTATATATTGGTTCCACAACCTCCAAGATTCATCACAAGCAATAAGCGTATAAGATGTAACATAACAGCCAGCTCCTTAAATTCCAGACTTTATACTGAAGAAAAATCTGCTATCAGGACGGACCCCAGATGTGGAACCTACCTCCGCGGTATAGGAACCCAAATCGAATCGGACCAAATAAAGATTTAAAAATAAACCAAATGTCGGATAGCCTTGGTGCAGACCACCCGAGAAGCCAAAAAAATTGGCGAAATTCAATTCTGCACCAATATAAGTTTTCTTAAAGTAATTAGTTTCAATTTGGTTGGTTAAATCGCGTAGGTCTAATAAGAACTTCATCTGACTGAGATGAGTGGAGAAGGTTGCGGATGTTCCTATGTTAAGCAGTTGAGGAAGCGTACGGCTATGTCCATCAGCCTTTTGATTATCAAGCTTCATCGTTCCAACATTTTCCATTGTGATCCCTAGTTTCAGTGGTGTTCTGCCGTTACTTTTTAGAAGTATTCCGAGATCAGCGCCGGCTCCTGTATACTTTTGTTGCACATTGTCGCTTTTTAGTTGATTGGAAACGTTTTCCGCATCAAGTACATTAATGGAAAGCTTAGCGTGGGTTTGGTTTAAGTACTTTAAAGTAGTACCAATAGCTAAGGATTCATTGAAGAATTGTTCAGCGATACTAAACGCTACACCTGTGTTTGTCACAGAATTGGCATCTAAAACTTCCACAGCACGGTTTTGCGGTGACTTGTAGAGCAGTAAGTTGTTTTGTGTGCTAGCGAAAGCACCCAGTGAAGCCCTGCGAAAAACTATACCGCTAAAGTTATTGGCCCCAATGTGCTGGTTTTTCCCTACATGTTCGCGAAGACTAGCTACAGAATTGTCTTCCTCTACAAATACTTTACGGGCGAGGTTTTTTGTATCATTTGAAATGATTATAGTGGGAGAAGCAAATACGGTTTCTTTATAAATACCTTTGCCAATTGCTAGTCCAGCTGGATTATAAAAGATTGCTTCATAGCCTTCGGCATCGGCAATACCGGTATCCCCACGTCCTAAAAAGTAAGCACTATGATACATACGGTAAGACTCTAATTCCTCAGCATATAGAAAAGAGCCTTGACAATAAGACAATAGAGCTGTGGTAATGAAAAGGTTTATAAGAATTTGCTTCATTGTGCGCTCGTAGCTCTTTTTGCCAACAATCACTGGCAGAATCGGTTCTACGAGAATAAATTTAAATATTATCTGAATATGCTAGTAAAATGCTTAAGATTCTAGGTAATTAATTAATACTATAGAGGGACCTTGAGAGGTCCCTCAGCCCTAGCCACCTAAGGTGATAAGTGTAAATGAGATGAAATAAAAGGATTAGTCAGTACATGCGGCAAATAATATTGCCAAAAACGAGAAAGGACAAGAAAAATGCAGTGGTAGAGCTTTTCTAGTATTTTTGATCATCCGCTTGTTTTATACCGAAGTAACAGGAAACTATTAATTTTTAGACTTAATTTTGTTTCCACAATTCCGGATGACCGTGTTTAGATATAATTAAATGTTGGACTTGTCAACATCGCAAAAAAAAAAATTAAATTTTTTTGGGAAATGTTTGGAAAAATTACGGGAGTTCCTACAGTTCTATAGGTGACGATTCTTGATTTTCCTCATGTTCTTCAGAACCTTCACTCTTAATAGACGGTGAAGGCATTAAGGGTTCGCGAAGAATTTCATCTCTTAAAGCCCTTGCTGCGACGCTTAAATTAGCAATTCCCGCCTGAGCTAAAGATTGTAGATAAGTTGCTGAGCGATAAAGAAGAGCGACCAAATCCCCTTCTGCAAATTTCTCATGACAAACTTTCTTGCGCAAACTTATCCAACTACTTCCCCTTAACCATTCATTGACTGCATAGCCAGCATCTGGGTTAAACTCTCTTATTAAATAGTAATTTCTCCTTCCTGAAGGTGGGTCGTAGAGCTCCTCAAATAATTCCAAGGGATAAAACTCTTGTAGCTGCTCTTCTATCTGATCAGCATCAAAGGGGAAGCGATATTTAGGAGAGCACCCGGGCTCTTTGAAGCGAGCTAAGCTTAAGCAAGCCATCAGTTCAAGACAGGCTAGTAGGTTATCTTCGCGGATGGTTCCTGCATCGATCATGGAGGCTATTAAAAGACCACCTCCCTGTGGAAAATATCTTGCTATGGAACCTGAGGGTGAAAGCTTATCTTGATTGTCCAAGCAGCCAATACTGTGAAGGTGAACATGGAGCGCGGCGACCGAGCCATTGTAGTTATGGTTGATATAGTCATGGCATTTGTTATGGATGGGACAGATGTCACACTTACTTTCCAGATTCTCAATATGCAGAGATACTTCATGGGCAGGGGACTGGCACGGAATTTTATCCTCACCGAGGGCTTTGCGCAGCGTTTCTTGCCTGAGCAGGCTGAAATCTATATTGCGATTAGCAAATCCAAGGAAGCTTTTCTTATAAAAATTTTCGATGTCTTTGAGTTTGAATCCTCTACCGACAAGGCCTAAAAATGTGGTGGGATCATTTTTCAATCGCGAAGTACAGCGATCTCTAGTGGTTTGGGAGAACTTATAAAAAGATTGTACTGATGGCCAAAGGCTAAATCCAACTAAATCCTTACCACGACGGCCGGCACGACCGAGCATTTGCAATACTTCTGAAGCCGTATACTGGGTAAAGCCACTCTCGCCCGGTCGTCGATAATCCGAT
>JBNKNM010000023.1:0-15882 GCA_050293845.1 Pseudobacteriovorax sp.
GATGATGGTCGCAATATTGTGATTAGACCTCTTGCCTATGTAGCCGAAGATATATTGATACAATATGCTGATGAGATCGAGCTGCCAGTTATTCCTTGCAATTTGTGTGGCTCTCAAGAAAATCTGCAGCGCGCTCGCATCAAAGCGCTACTGAAGGATTTACAAAAGCAGCATGAGAATGTAGGGGCAAGCATGCTGAACTCCTTGCAAAATATCCGACCTTCGCAGCTCCTAGATCGAGAGTTATGGAATTTCAGCGAATTCTAGATTTTTTCGATCCAGGCTGCAGTTCGTTAATAAGGTTCATGTTTCGTACGAATCATTAATGCCAGAAGCGCATAGTCCATCTTATGGATTGAGTACTCTCGGAAATGATCAAATTAACGTAGCAAAAATTTCTGAATTACTGAGGGTTAAGAAAACCTTGGTTTGGCCTTGGGATTGTTCTATATAAATCGTACACTTATCATAAAAGGTTTATACATGAGGAGGTACGATGTTGGTTATAAAGCGATTTTTGGTTTCCTTGTTTCTAATTTCTCTAGTGTTTCCCAGTGAGATATGGGCGAAACACAATTGGAAAAAGCACGGCTGGGAAAAAGTCAGTAAGAAGGAAGGAATCAATGTATATCGTAAGTCCTTTGATAATTCTGATGTCAAAGGGGTTGGGGGATCGGTACTTCTGGATGTTCCTGTAGGCAAGATTATCTGGGTGCTAATGGACCATACACATAAGGATCAATGGATTGACAAATTTCACTCGGCACGAACCATTGAGACTTTGTCTCCCCTTGCAAGCATCCAATATGCGGCTTTCTCGATGCCATTAACAATTAGTGACAGGGATTTCGTCTATTCCTACAAGTTCACATACGATAGTAAAAGAAAGATGATTGAAGTGGATACCCACTCCGTTAAAAATAATAAGGAACCGTCATCGAAAAGTGTCGGGGTACGGGGAGAAATTCTGTTTGGCAAGTACCGGCTCTATCCGCGAAGTCATGGCAAGAAAACTTATGTAGAAGTCGAATACTTAGCAGACCCCAAAGGATATCTGCCAACATGGGTTGTCAATATTGTGCAGAAATCATGGCCCTACAAAACCCTAAGTAAGTTGCGTAACCAGGTAAAGAAAGATTTTGTAAAAGAGCACACAGAAATATTACGAGCGCTCGGATTGCATTAATCCGCTTCCGCTTGTGGTGGCCAAGGGCTGGGGTAAGTCTTGTTGTCGAACGCAAAGCTATCGCCAATTTCTACAACGTGCTGGCCTTTACGAATATAGAGGATAGCTCCGTCGTGGATGGGATAACCATGGGGAGACTTTAGGTTCTTCTTAGGGCCATAGAATCCGACAATGTGCCCCTTGTTAATCTTATTCCCCTTGGGGCTCACTAAACGATCATTAATCTTGAGTCCCCAAGCTCTTCCCTTATCAAGGTAAGCCCAGGCTCCATAAATTTTAACGACTTGAGGGAGAGTTTTTTGATGGAGAGATAGTTCTTCTTGAGCAAGTAAATCCTGTAGTTCTTGGGGAATAGCAAAGTCAGTGGTGAGCTTATCTATCGACCAGCGATTACGGTTATCTATGGTTGTTCCAAATATCCCTTCAGAGCTTTCTAATATTAACTGCCAGGATTCCTTTGGTTTTTGCCAATCCAAATGAAGAGCTCGGTTCGAGCGCTGCAAGGGGAGATGGTTCCCCAGTCTTCTGACAAATAGAAGGTTTTTTTGGCCAATGGTGTTGAGAACTCTATATTGGGGTATTAAAGCCTTGGCTAGGATAAGGTTTGCACAGAGAAGCTCACCATGGTGATGCCCCAGGCTTTCTCGCTTTATGGTGGTGGCAAGTTTTAAGGCTGTTGTCAGCTGGGGAGGGGTTAAGGTTTGGGGCCACCCTGCGACAGCTGCCATAATTTGTTTTGTAAGATCTTTCCTATTACCAGCTTGCAAGCTTTGATAAGAAAATGAGCTGATGTCAATGTTGAGGATGCGACCTGACTGTATGTCAATATAAGAGTTTGCTACATACCCTTCGTTACCGATATGGCAAATAATGGGCTGCATTAGATAGGAGAGAGTTTCCGAGTTCGTGCCTATAAAGTGACGAGCATAAGCTAATTGGTTAAGGGTGGGTGATTGAGTTTGAATGATCGTGCTTAGGGGCTGTCCTTCAGAAAAATATTTTGCACTTATATCGTCCCATACTTGCTGCCAGAAGCTTTGAGTCTGAGCTATGAAATGAGGGGAAATGCCCACAACCTCCCAAGGAGCGAGGTAACGTCGGTTATTGCTCTGTGCTTGAGCATTCATAGTTACAAAAGTAAGCACTACCCATGGAAAAAGTATTTTATTCATCCCGTCTTCCTATTCTGTTACGCGACTCGACTTTTTTTTTCATTAAGGTCGATAGGGAATTTTATAGTAGCTTGAGTATAGAAAGCATTTTGAATGAACTTTAACGATCCCCCATAGGATCTGATGATATGATGCGCAATACCAATGCCTAAGGATTCTTCAGAATTTGAAGATTCGACTTCCTCGAACATGGCCTGACGAGGATCTCTGTGTTCTGTCGTTGCGCTGTCTTTGAGGTATATTACTACGTCATTTTTAGCTCTGTTGACTTGAATTTCAATCCATCTGTTTTCGAGGTGTGCTACCGCTTTAACAGCACCATTGAATAATTCGCTGATAATGTCTGCTAGGTGTAACGGATTTCCTGGTATAAGAAGCTTATCTGGAAGTGAAACCTTTAAGTCAATTTCGTGTTGCAGGCATTGGCCTCTATGGAGGTCGATAATAGACTGTAGATATTCATGAATGTCAACTTGCTTGCCAGGTTGCGATGCCTTGGGGTTTAAGTAGGTTATAGTGAGCGCTTTTATGATTTTTTCTATTTTATCAACGGCCCGCTCGATCTGTTTGGTTCGCCGCTCCACCATTTGGGCTTGTAGCCCGTGGGCATGTTTATGGAGGATGCTTGCACCCGTTCTGATAATCATCAACGGGGTATTAACTTCATGGGCGAGGGCATCGGCTATTCGCCCTAAGGCAGCGAATTTTTCTTGCTCTATCACATAAGCTTGGTTTTCCTTATAACGCTTGTTAGCTTGTTTGAGCTGTTTTGTCCGATTGTTGATTTTGGTTTCTAAACTTTCATTGAGTCGTGTTAGTTCTCTCTGTAGGAGGTTAATCTTATTAGCCAGGACTACAGCTAGTAGAAATAACTCTAAGGTCAGGCTCAGTTTATAAGCATGCTCACTAATGATGTTGTGTTCTACGAGCCCAATGTTTGCTAGAAACCTTGTTCCAACTAATAAAAATGTCATAGTCCAGGCAACAATGAGAATTCTTGCCGGCTTATAATTTCTTTTATAAGAAAGGATTGCTGCTGCCATACAGACCATCGTACCGATCGGCAGATAGAATATCAGGAATTGCGTGGTGTAATATTTTAAGAAAGGAATGAAATCGATAATCCCATAGACAATGGCCGTATAGGAAAACCACTGCAAAAATTTGTCGTACGCGGGCGCTTGTACTCTGAGTGGTAGCATCTCTCTAACGCATCTAATTTTAAAATAAATGGCAATGCACGTAACCTGATGTAGTAGGTAATACCAGCTGGCACCTACATTATATAGCCAGTCAGCATTTCCTTCATGGATAGTACTGCCGATGGTTACGCTTAATGCATAAGCGATATAGTGAAGATAAACGGAGTCTCTTGTTACGAGAAAAAGATAAAAATTATAGATGTTTAAACCAATAGAAATACCTAGAAATAGCAAAAAAAGACTCTGTGAGAGTAGTTCGTTATGTATGCGTTCTTCTTCACTCAAAATGGAATAGTTCAGTGAGACTCTGTTTTGGCTGGCTATCCGTAAATAGAGTTGTGTTTTACCAGGCTCTTTAAGATCCAAGAGAAAGGTTGGGGTATGACGATAGGGGAAATACTGCGATAAATTTTTGAATGCATGGTACGTTTCTTCGCTTATGATACTGCCGTCCCGCATCTGCCAAAAATCAATTTGATCAGTGTTGCGGTTGGGTAATTGGAAAAAAATTTTTTGCGGGCAGGGGTGAGTGTTAAGTTCGATCTTCAGCCAGAGGTTATTCTTCTCAAGGCTGTGGGTTTCCCTGCTAATGATCGGTAGGAATTGCTTGTCTTGAATCTCATCTAGAGTATAGTTATTCGGCTCAATCAGGTGGTTCTGTGAAAGAGCTTGATAGCAGGTCGTTCCCTGGCCATAGACCTGAAGAGCTAAGCTCTGAATAATAGTAAGAAGCACGAGCTTAAGATTCCGTGCCATGATCTTTAATCCCTTTTGACGGTCAGCCTCTTGGGCTCTTCGGATTGATAGTAATAACATTGAGACAAATTTTGATGAGATGGCTGAAATTTCATAATGTTTTTTAGGTTATTGGCTCCACCGAAAACACAATCCGCTTGTTTTCTTTATCGAAAGCTGTAAGATGTGCACACACCATAATTAATTATGGTGTTTCTATCCGTAAAAAGACACTGGCTTTGTAGGTAAAAGTTGTGAAAAGATGAACTGGTTGATGATGAATATGTGGGCGAGATTATAATGAGTCAATTTGTAAATTTACTGAAAGGGCTAAAGTCATACTGGCAAGGGGTGACCTGGTTGAAAAAGCATCCCGGCTACTTTCTTCTTCTAGTAGTCCCAACACTTGTGGGTATACTAAGTGCATTTGGTTTTTTTTCCATTTTTTCCGAATATAGTGAACAAATATACGGCTATATTCTCTTTGAACCGGATGATAGTTTTTTTTGGGTTCTTTTGTACAAGGTAGCTAGGTTTTTTGTCTCTATAGCAGTTATTGGCTTTGCACTACTGGCAGGTTTTTTGGTTTCCAATGTTGTATCCGTACCCATATACGATATGGTATCGGTGGCTATTGAAAAGGATATCTTAGGTCATGCTCCGGAGATATCCCTGTGGGAATCCATGAAGTTGATTCCGGAGGAATTAAAAAAGGTTGTCGTTATCCTACTGATCTCTTTAGGGACTTTAGTCCTCCCCGGCCTGAACGTTTTGGCTGTTCTTGTTGCCGCCTTTCTTATTGGCTGGGATTTTTACGACTACCCTTTGGCGCGACGGGGATGGAGCTTTAAAAGGCGTTTCCAATATGTCTCTCGGGATGCATGGGCGGTGATGGGGCTAGGGCTCTGGTTAACTATACCTTTTGTGCAAATGCTACTTTACCCATTTACAGTCGCAGGTGGCACCTTGCTTTCTTTGGAGCGCCTCGAGCGAGAAGATATAAAGTCTTAATCTGACAACGGTAAGGAATATTCGTATGGTCATGGAAAATACCAAAGAACGCTTACAGGCTATAGATACTGCTGTAAGCTCGATTGAGAAACAATTTGGCAAGGGTGCCATCATGCGCCTTGGCAAAGGCGATCAAAGAAGCACTCATATGGGAGTTATCTCAACAGGGGCGCTATCGTTAGATGTTGCCTTAGGGATAGGAGGAGTCCCTAAAGGCCGTATTATCGAAATTTATGGTCCGGAGTCGAGTGGTAAAACCACATTGACGTTGCATATTGCTGCGCAGGCACAGCAAGCTGGAGGGGTTGCCGCCTTTGTTGATGCGGAGCATGCATTGGACACCACCTATGCTAAAAAAATTGGCTTAAATCTAGAAGAATTGCTGATATCTCAACCAGATACCGGAGAGCAAGCTCTCGAAATTGTAGATATGTTGGTAAGAAGCGATGCTGTGGATCTTGTTATTGTTGATTCAGTAGCCGCATTGACTCCGAAAGCCGAAATTGAAGGAGAGATGGGAGATCATCATGTCGGACTACAAGCACGTTTGATGTCTCAGGCTTTAAGAAAGCTTACCGCTTCAGTATCGCGATCCAACTGCACGGTTATTTTTATTAATCAAATTCGCATGAAGATCGGCGTCATGTTCGGCAATCCCGAAACAACGACAGGTGGTAATGCCCTAAAGTTTTACTCGTCTGTACGCATGGATATTCGCCGCATAGCTGCCATAAAGCAAAGTGATGAAGTTGTCGGTAACCGCGTTAGGGTGAAAGTGGTAAAAAACAAAGTTGCAGCACCTTTTAGAGAGGCTGAGTTTGATGTGATGTTTGGAGAGGGAATATCCAAATATGGAGATGTGCTGGACCTAGCCGCTAATAATGATGTTGTTAGCAAAACTGGCGCGTGGTTTTCCTATAAGGATCAGCGTTTAGGACAAGGACGCGAAAAGGCAAAAGAATTCTTAAGCCAAAACCCTGAAATTTTTGAAGAGATTAAAGGGGAAGTTACAGCCAAGTATGGTTTTAATAAGTCAGCAGCAGCTGAAACTTTATCGGAGGCCCCTTCACCAGCCGAGGGAGCTACAGCCAAGGCTAAAAAGAAAAAAGGCTAGCTCTTCCTAACCTAAACTGCTTTTGGGGCAGCTTAGTCGTTAGTACCCTTTCACAGTCTGTGAAAGGGTTTTTTTATCTCAGAAGTGGAAAAAACTCTTATTCTGTGTTAGGCAGCAAGGTACTGCCTAGAAAGTCAGTAAGCGACGAGTTTCTTTCAAAGGTGAAGAAATACCACCAGTTATCCTAAAAAGGGGGAGTTGATCTTTGTTCTGTATAAAAGGCCAATACAGGCTATAGTATAGTTCCATGGAAATCAGCTCGGGTTGATAACTCAAGGCTTGCTTGCAGGAAATCGGTTGATAGTTTTTTGTCCTGAAACTGAGGTTAACTTCAACCATCACCCTGTCAGCCGCTAAGAAACTATCAGTATTATCTCCGGTAAAGCCTGGTTCAATAATAAAGCAGAAGGAAGCTCTGTGGGGTGAGATATGATGCGATTCACAGCGACGGATGGCTTCTTGTTCAAGATTACCGAATAGCGAAGCGTTGAGCGTAGGCAAGGGGGAGCTAGCAATGCGATGCTCGCCAATCAAAATAGTTTTGAAAAACCCTGAGGGATTATCACAAAACTCAGGGGAAAAAGAATTTTGCACGTGTTTTTTAAGGCTTGAAGAAAAAATATCGCGATCCTTAGTGGGGTGTTGTTCTCGTTTTTCCAAATTTAGAATGAGATCATCATCACTCCATATACCCCAGGAACCGAGTAGGGTTGTAGAGAAAATAGCCAAAGCAATAAGCCAGTGGTTGGTATGAGTCTTCTTTTCAGGTCGATTAGACCGATTCATATTTCTTTCCTCGGAAGAATCAGAGATAGCAAACGGTAAGTTGAAGTAAGTAAAAGTCTAATTTTGGCGAGAAAGAGCCGTCAACGATCATCGAGGGGCCTTCTCAAAGTTCCATATTTATTTAGGAGGAAACGCTGCTCAGCCATAATCTTCTGAAAAGAAATGCCTTCACTTAACTTTAATACAATGGCATCGCGGTCAGTTCTGATCACGCGGCCAATAACGGTACTTTCATCTGAGTCGTGAAATATGATACGAGCTTTCAGGTCGGCATCGCCACCGACGTCAAGTTCTTGGTTCTGGGTTCCCTTAACCCGCGAAAACTTAACGCCCCCTTCACACAGGTTGATAACAGGATAAACATCGTCGTCAATATAAATTTGCGGACGTACCTCAGTAGGATATTCCAGGCGAAAGTAGTTCCGGGGCGGCGACTTTTCTTTTTCACTCATTTTGGACACCTCACTACATTAAATTTTGACGTACTAATGCAATTTCGTCAATGCTGCAAAATTGCTTTCGGTAAACAAATGGCTTAGGTTGATAGTTGGCAAGAAAGATCTTTTACTCTCAAAAAAAAGTTGTCGAAAAATATAAAATAACCCAAACGAATAATTAAGAGCGTGTAGTGTAATTGTGGTATAGGAGTAAGGTACGAATTCATTTGACACCGTAAAAAAAATCGTTTTCGATGTAAAAACAGGAAGCTAGATTGGAAATATGAGGCAATCATTCATCTGAAGAGTGGAGAATATAACTTGTCGCTTCGCGAAACAAACCTGAAACTGCTAGATACAAAGATATTTGATGTTATCGTTATCGGAGGAGGAATCAATGGAGCTGTTTCAGCGGCAGCACTTGCCGCAAAAGGCAGCTCTGTAGGGTTGGTGGAAAAAAAGGATTTTGCCTCTTTTACGAGCCAGGAATCCTCTAACCTGGCATGGGGTGGGATAAAATATCTAGAGTCCAATGAGTTCAAATTAGTGTGGGGATTGTGTGCATCCCGCAACCGCTTGATGAAATCCTTCCCTTCGCAGATCAAGGAAATACGTTTTTACACGGCTTTACCAAAGAACTTCCGTAAGCACCGCTTATTAATATTAATGGGTACCTGGCTATATTGGTTTATGGGGCGATGCTTTACAGTAGCTCCTCGCTTACTTTCCAAAACGACTATCAGCAAAGAGGAACCGTGCATCAATACAAATATTATGCAAGGTGGAGTGGAGTACTCAGACTCCTATCTTGTTGATAATGATGCGCGGTTTGTTTTTAAATTTGTTCGCAAAGCTATGGACTATGGATGCGCGGCTGCCAATTATTTGGAAGCAGCTTCCTGTCGTCGAGAAAACGACTTATGGATAACTAAAGTAAAAGATCACCAGTCTGGAAAGGAGTTTACTATCCGCTCACGATCCATTGTCAATGCCACAGGACCATTTACTGATCGGTTCAACCAAAGGACAGGGATCGAGACCTTACACCATCATCTTTTTTCCAAAGGCGTACATCTGATCGTCCCTAAAATAAGTCAAAATCGGAAGGTCCTTACCTTCTTTGCCAACGATGGTCGCATGTTTTTTGTGATTCCTATGGGGCCGCGATCATGCATCGGAACTACTGATACAAGAGTGACAGAGCTTCCTCCTCAAGTCTATGATGACGATCGTAAGTTTATACTGGATAATATTAATGAAAGACTAAAGCTTTCCCCTCCCTTAGGGATGAAAGATATCGTGGCTGAAAGATGTGGAGTACGGCCGTTGGTTGTGAAAAACGATAAAGAAAGCAACGGAGCAGATTGGATTCATTTGTCGCGAAAACATGAAATTGAGGTCGATAGAGAAAGACAGTTTATAAGTATATTTGGTGGTAAACTGACTGACTGCATTAACATTGGTGAAGAAGTTGTTAAAGAAATTAGACAGTTGAAAATTGAGGTCCCCAATTCCCAAGCGGACTGGTTTGGAGAGCCAGACGAAAAAGTTTGGATCGAGTATCAAAGACAGGCACGCTCTATGCAACTAGATGGGATGACTGCGATAGGAAGTTCCGAACCACTATCTGTTAGACTTTGGCGCCGTTATGGGCTACGAGCGCTTGAAATCCTGGAAGATATTCGTGAAGATAATTCTATGGCAGAGCTTCTTATAGAAAATGCAGAATATATAAAAGCAGAACTACACTTTGCTGCCAAATCGGAGATGATTATTACTCTGGAAGATTTTTTGCGAAGGCGGTCGAAAATAGCGCTGGTGGCTAAGCATGAAGTTATAAAGAATGCTCCTGGACTTAAAAAAGCCTGTGACATTCTTTTTGGAGAGCACGCCGCCTTCCGGTATCAGGAATATTTTTCAAGCTAAATCTTTCTAAAGAAAAAAAAGTCGCAACCCCCAAGTAAAATCTGGCATAGTAATCAATATGCCATAATTTGCTAATATTAATGACATATTTTCGATTACTAAAGAAAACAAGTGGCGAGACGAAAGAGCGTCATGTTTGTGGATTCCTATATGTAGAGGTAATTTCTATGGGATTCAACCGTCAGCGTCCTGATAGCCTGTCTTCGGATTTGAAGAGGATTTCTGTTGAGTTTTCCCCGGATGGACAAAACCGGGAAAAACAACTGATTTCTGAATATGTCAACCAAGTCTGCTATGGAGAGTCATCACAGTTCGCCAATATTGATGACTGGCGAGTATTGAGCGCAGTGGAAGAAAGCACAAGGAGGTATCAGCGGATAAAATTTAATAATTGCTACGTATATGCCATTACCTTAAAAGCGGGAACCAATAAGGTTATAAAGGTAAAATGTGAGCTTATAGACCTTTGTGCAGGAGGAGCTTGCATAGGTATACCTGGTAATTTGAAAGTGGTGAGCCGGAAAAAAGTTCCTGGTACCCAGATTGATGATCCCCCTAATATTAAGCTCAAGCTTGATTTTATTAATGATGTGGTTGTTAAAGGTGTCATTCGTAGCCTTAAAATGCCAAAGGTCGATCCTTCTGCAGACCTCGATAATTATGATTTCGAATATACATTACCGGAATATTGGAAAGTAAACGGATAATGGGTAGATGCTCTAGTTTAGCTTAGGGACTTGATCTGCTACCTGTTAGGTAAACCCTTTCAAGGCAAGTTCTAAGTCCTTACGATCATTAGCATGTTCCATAGCCGTTTGCTCTGAAATGATTCCTTTTTTTACAAGGTGCAATAGTGATTGGTTAAAGCTTTGCATGCCGTAGGATGTATGTCCCGTTTTAATCGTATCTTTGAGTATACGGAAGTCCTGACCTTTCATAACTTCTTCGCGTACTAATTCCGTTGCTGCAAGAATTTCTATAGCTGGAACCATACCTTTTTGATCAGTTCTTTGCATTAATCTCTGAGACACTATATATTTTAGGGTCTGTGCTAGCATGATTCTCAGGGATGTATGCTGATGAGGAGGGAAGTATGATAATAGTCGGGTTAGGGTTTCAACAGCATCTAAAGTATGTAGGGTCGAGAAAACTAAATGCCCCGTTTCAGCAGCCATAAGAGCTGTTTCTGTGGTTTCCTTGTCGCGTAATTCACCTACAAAGATCACGTCTGGGTTCTGACGTAATGCACTTCTTAAAGAAGATTGAAAATCACTGGTATCGATACCAATTTCCCTTTGGTTAATGGTCGCTTTTTTTTCTTTGAAAATAAACTCAATGGGATCTTCAATGGTAATAATATGAGCAGCACGGCTGGAGTTAATCTTTTCGATTATGGATGCCAAGGTGGTCGACTTGCCACTACCAGTTGCTCCTGTAACTAATATTAATCCCCTATGCTCTTTGGGAAAGGTGTGCATAATGGGAGGTAGTTTCAGTTCTTCCATGGTACGAATATGATTATTGACCACCCTCATGACCAGGCCAAAATTTTGTCGTTGGCGAAAAAGGTTAACCCTAAATCGAAAGCCATCAGCTGTTGTTAAGCCAAAATCCAAGTCTACCAGTTCATTAAGGCGATGTTTGAGGTGAGGGGGAACTAGCAGAGATATCCACTCTTCCATGAGTTCGGGACTAATGATTTGTCCGTCACTCAGGCTGATGAGTTCCCCGTTAAATCGAAACCGCGGAATGGACCCTGTTCTTAATATAAGGTCACTGGCACCCCCCCTTACAGCGACTTTGAGAACTTTGTCAATCTTCATGGCCTCTCCCTACTAGAAGCAACAAAGGGCTGAGTAATAACCATAAGAAATTTGCGGATTGCGTATCTATACCGATGGCGCCGCAGGCTATGGTTTCCTTTTTTTGTTCGTCTAAGGGAGGGGGAGTCTGGGAATAGATAAGCCCACAGGAATTGTCACCCATAGATCTAGTATCGGAAAAAAATCCGCGATTTTGGGCTGTTTTTAGTATCGTACAATGATTTTTCCCTGCATTGATATCATCATCGGCGTGAAGAAGAGCTAGAAATGCATCAGAAAGGGTCATTTTTTTATTCCAGTAATAGAGGGACTTTGTAATGGTTGTGATCACCATTGGTCCCAGTTCCTGATATAAGTCCCAAAGAAAAGCAGACCAAAACTGTCCCAACAGATGAGCTCCTAAATACTCTTTTTCATCATCATATAAACGCTTGTGGTCAAGATTTGCAGTTCTGAGATAACCTGATCCAGGAAGGAGGCTTTCGGCTAGATTGGGGTTATTATTGATAACATAAGCAAAAAAATCAGCTGTCCCTTCATGAAGAATAAGGGATTCCCCATAGGTTGCTTGTAAAAAATGATAGATAATGTGATGGCTATATTCATGAATGACCACATCGCTGTCGCGATTGAGGTTGGTCATATATACATCATCGCTGGTGCCGATGTAAATCGCGTCAGAATTATTGGTATCTCCAGGAAGATACATGGCATTGTTATCAAGGCTGGAGTGGGTATAAACTTCGATGGCTGATGTTTTAAGGTCAGTAAAGTGTTGGTTGAAAAAAGTTTTAGCTCGTTCTAGAGAGTAGTAAGTTTGCACTTGGTCAAATAGTTTTTCATCTTCTGGAAAATATGAAAACATCTTTTCGTCAGCTTGAGCGCGCTCATCTTGTAGTGTTGAACCAAAAACTTGAAAATTATTACCATCAAGGAAGTTTGCAGTACTTTGTAGGCTTGTGAGTTCTCTTAGTTGGACTTTTTCTTCAAATGAATTTTCCAAAAAGGTATAGCCTTTATGGGCGTTAAAAAATTGAGGGAGTGCGGTTACGAAATCTCCATCGATTCCATCGATGATGACCGTATAACGACCGTGATTTTCTTTGTAGGCTGTAAATTGATAACTAGGGAGAAAGGCATTTTTGTCAGGGTGGAAGAAGTAAATGAGTTGGCCTGCAGCTGGAGTATCAGTAAAGTCATAAAGAATCATTTGCTCACGAGCCTCCTGTTCGGAAACCAGGGCTTCAGCAGCTAAAAATTCACTATGCTTTTCTGGAACTTGTCCAGAAATCAGCACAGAGCCTTTAGCTGTATCATGCTCCGCAAGGAAGCCCCCAAAAACAGGTAGCTCGTGGCAAATGATATTAAATTGCTTGTGTTTCACACCGCTTCTTCCCATTAAAATACTATTTAAGCGGATGGCGCAAGACTCGGTTTCGGGTCCTGTGTGTTTAAGTACCTCTAATGCTGTCGTGTTAGAGACCATGTAGCGCAACCCTAATGAATTGCGTATGTGTGAAGATAAAACTGGATGAGTATAACCGAAGGAGGGAAAAAGGTTTGTGAAACCAGCAATTTTTGATGTAATCGCTCTAGCGTTTGGGCTAGAGACATAGCATACTAAAACGAGAAACAAAAAGCGGAACATTACACTTCCTTGTCGTCCAATTATGGTCAGAGTGGCCATATAATTGGCTTTCGGGAAAAAAACAAAAATCATTAGGAAAAAGAGATCTTAAGGATTTAAAAATTATAGATTTTGATAGGTTGTGGTTATGGTTTAGATTGGAAGCTGGCGGAGAGTCGATTTCCGCAATACAATAGAATGTCTAACAATCTTTCGCTGAGGGAATTATGCGCTTGGTTAAGAGCCTTCTTGGAGCTTTATCGTTCGCAACATCGATATATGCAAATGGCTTTGATTTAAACGAGTTGCCTTTAGGAAAATCAGTGACCCTCCCCACTCCCGCGAAAACAAAGATTCCAGTGGAAAGTAGAGTCCGCTTAACAGCCACAGATCATCAGCAAACTCTCAAATTAACCTCCCAAGGGAATGGGAAATGGACTAACATTAAAGTTGCTATCTATGATCAAAATTCCGAAAAAGTAAGGTATGTCAATCTAGCTCCTGGTGCGAGCATCGTCTACAATTTTAAGGATTTGCGACCCATTCAAATCATTCCTACTCGTTTTAAAAACAAACGAACCGGCAATGTCTGGCTGTCGGTGGAGAGTAACCGTCCCCTCACCATTGGGCGATGACCCATTTTTAAAAATCTATGAAAATAGGAATTAAGGGGCAAAACCAACACGCAAGGCATACAAAGCCATACGATCTTTTTCATTCAGATCCCGGATATACTTTTACCACGCGTTTTAGGGGATGCAGTATTGGTGAATGAGATTTTAAAAGTACAGAATTTGGTGACCAGCTTCGCTACAGAAGGGGGAAGGGTTGCTGTAGTAAACGGTGTTAGCTTTTCGCTTCATAAAAACCAAATATTAGGCATAGTGGGTGAATCGGGAAGTGGTAAATCAGTCACTTGTCTGTCTATTCTCGGTTTGTTACCAATTCCAGCTGCTACTATCGATTCCGGAAAAGTACTGTTTGATGGTATTGACCTACTTAAAGCTCCCTTAAAGACCCGTTACCATGTGCGTGGCAATCGCATTGCCATGATTTTTCAAGAGCCTATGACGGCCCTAAACCCGGTTCAAAAAGTGGGTCGACAACTCATAGAAGTGTATAATCTGCATTTCCCTGAAATGGATAAAGCTGCGGTATATCGGCGTGCTCTTGAGCTTTTTCGGCAGGTTGGTATTCAATCGCCAGCGCAAAGGTTCCATGAATACCCGCACCAGCTTTCCGGAGGCATGAGGCAACGTGTGATGATCGCCATGGCTCTTGCTTGTGAGCCCGATATTCTTATTGCCGATGAACCGACCACAGCCCTTGATGTAACCATTCAGGCACAGATCCTTGATCTTATGCTAAATTTACAGCGTAAACATGGTATGGCAATAGTTTTCATTACCCATGATTTGGGTGTCATTGCTGAACTTTGCGACGATGTGGCTGTGATGTATGAGGGCCAAATTGTGGAGCAAGCCCCTGTGGATATACTTTTTCAAACACCTTATCACCCCTATACCAAAGGTTTGATCTCCTCTATTCCCCGACTGGGGCAAGAACGCAAGTCACGGCTGCTCACGATAGAAGGTCTGGTCCCTACACGCGAAGAAAAGGGACATGGTTGTCGATTTGCCAATCGATGCCCCTTGGTTCAAGAGCATTGCGTGCAAGAGATGCCCGAACTCGAAGAACTGGGAGAGAATCGATCCATAAGGTGCTTTAAATGGAGGGATAGTTTATGACGGAAGTCCTCCTTGAAGTTAATGATCTTGTTAAATACTTTCCTGTTTACGGTGGTGTATTCTATCGTCAAATTGCCAAAGTGCATGCTGTAGATCATGTTAGTTTTACGATTGCATCAGGTGAAGTGCTTGGTTTGGTGGGGGAGTCGGGCTGCGGTAAATCGACCATAGGCAAGACCTTGTTACAGCTCGATCGGGCGACCTCAGGAAGTATTCGCTTTATGGGTTTTGAATTGACAAAAGCATCGCGAGCTAGCTTGTTAGCCTTAAGAAAAGATATGCAAATGATCTTCCAGGACCCTTATGAGTCTCTCAATCCTCGCCATTCCGTGGGACAAATCCTAGAGGAACCTTTTTTAATACACAGCAAACTTACTGAGTCTGAGCGACGTATTGCTGTTATAAATTTACTGGAAAAAGTGGGTCTAAGCGCTAATATTATCCACCGTTATCCCCATGAGTTTTCTGGTGGCCAGCGGCAGCGCATAGGCATTGCCCGTGCCATTTCCCAAAATCCGAAATTAATTATTTGCGATGAATCGGTTTCGGCTTTAGATGTTTCGGTTCAGTCTCAAGTGATTAATCTCCTTTTGGATTTACAAAAAAATCTTAATCTAGCATATCTGTTCATTTCTCATGATCTTGCCGTTGTAAGACATGTCTCTGATCGCATTGCAGTGATGTACTTGGGTAAAATTGTTGAAGTTACAGATGCAGACACTATCTATACGGCTCCCCGGCACCCTTATACCAAAGCTCTGATTTCGGCTATTCCAGTACCAAATCCTAAAATTAAGGGTCAAAAGCAGGTTTTACAGGGTGAAGTGCCATCTCCCCTGAATCCACCCAGCGGCTGTCACTTTAGGACTCGCTGTCCTTTAGTGAAAGAAATATGCCATAAGAAAATTCCACCACTAAGAAAAGTTAAAGGGAATGGAGAGCATCAGGTTGCATGTCACTTGCTGCAAGATGCTGATTAAATAAATAATTAATTAAAATTCTGCTAAAAAATTACAAATATGTGTTATATCTTTCTTAACTATTTAAGCTCAACCTTAGTTTCTTACTATGATTTTGTCGATATAGGGTCATAATTAAAGGAAGGCAATTTTTAG
>JBNKNM010000023.1:15892-45388 GCA_050293845.1 Pseudobacteriovorax sp.
ACTTTAATTTTTATCACAGGAGTACGCCCATGCTTAAAAATCTCTATGACCTTGATGTGATCCAATCTGATAATTATCGCAAAATAGATCCGAAGATTGTAGACAGTTTAGTCGTTTCCATACTTGAAATCGGTTTGCAGGAGCCGATTCGCCTCTTTCAAATTGAGGAAACCGGAGAGCTGTTTATGATTTCGGGACATCACCGCTTAGAAGCCATGAGGAAGATTAAGAGAAATCCTCTTTACCAGAAGAAGGTGTTCCAAGCATATGTAATGCGAGGAAGCCAAAAAGAGTATCTGTCTCAAGAAACTGCTATTAAATCGGTGATGGCTAATTCTCTTAGGCCAGATATATCTTTGGTTGATCGCGCTGGTGCCCTACTTAAACTGGTCCAAGTGGGGCTTTCCCTTGAAGATATTGCTAAAATGCTTAACGAAGAGCGGCTTCAGGTCCAGAAGCTGCTTGCTGTTGCTACCTTGCCTGAGGATGTCAGGGACTTTATCCATGAACATCCCCGACTAAAAGATAGTGTTGTGATTAAGTTTGCCCTTCGCTATGAGCAAGATCAATCCTTTCAAATCATTGAGGCTTTTCAAGAAGTGTTAGGACGAAAAAGACAGGGTGCTAGTAGTAAGTTGAATAGGCGTAATTTCCGGGAGCGATTGGAGGCTACTGGAGAGTTCAATGCTCAGCAAATCTTGAAAATTATGGATTGTGTTGATGAAATCGGGAAGGTGTGATCCAAAAATACACCGTGTCCGGTGAAATTTCGGATCTTGATATTCAATCGCGGATCTGAAAGGTAACCTAGAGCTTATAGGTTTCATCAATGATAGTTGATGGCTGTAGCTTTGTATTATTCTTTATAGCTTGTTGAATCTCCTTCTTAGCCTCTTGGCTCATCCACATCATACCTCCTGAGGAATCTCCAAAGAAATGAAATCCATCAGAGCGTTTCGTTGCCGGAGGCTTGGGAAACTGAAGCCAAGCCCAGTATCCCAACCTAAAGTATGGCACCTCAAACAAGGGAATTTGGATGGCATCATCATGAACCCACTGTTGAATTTTTTGCGCCAGTGCCATGCGCTCCGATGCCGAGGTGGAGGCGCGGTAGGCTTCTACCAGTTTATCAAGCTCGGGATCGGCGACGTTTGCTAGATTATTTGTTTGTTTTTTATGAGCATTTTTGGAGTGGTATTGACTGTAGTACTGAGGTCTAAAAAATGGTGACCATGTGACCAAAGCAATTTCAGCTTTTTTATCTTGAAGATATTTCCAACCTGCTGACGCATCCATGAGCTGAAGTTTAATATCGAAACCGGCTTTCTTAGCTTCTTCCCGGAGTACCACAAATCGGTTCGTAAATGACGATTCTCGGTAAATCAGTGTAGCTTCCAGTCGGCGCCCCTCTTTGATACGAATGCCATCGGGGCCCCGTTGGTTCCAACCCGCTGCATCAAGCAGTTCTCCTGCTTTTTTCAGATCGAATGGTCTAGCCTTTATGGCCTTGTTAGTATAGCCCTCGTATCCCCGGGATATTCCTTGGAGTCGCTGGTAGTCATTGCGGAGTACCTTGGCAATGACCCTTTGCACATTCATGGAGTAATGTAAGGCCTCACGAACTCTTTTATCCTTGAAAATTTCCATATCCTTATTCAAAGTGAGCACATAGTCAGACCGGGGACGATCATTATAAAACCATATTTTGTGAATATAACCGTTTTGAAATTCATCTGAGTTTCCCCGATCATGCCAGAGGTCTGGGAAATTCATGGCTATAAAATCGATTTTGCCCTTGAGAAAATATTCAAAGGCAGTTTTATTATCACGAATGACTTGCATCATAACTTTTTCAAAGTTAAAGCGATTTTTGTAATAATCTTTTTTCCAGCCCCACCATTTCTCCACACGTTTGAAGGTAATGGATTTTCCTTTTTTAATCTCTGAAATGAAGTAGGGACCAGTTGTGGGCTTAGGTTTCCAATTGTATTTTTTAATAAAATCTTTACCTAATGTGTAAAAATGTCGTGGTATAGGGCTTAAGTTGGTATAATAGAGTAAGTCTGGCTTGGGCTTAGGCAATGTAACGGCGACTATTTCCGCACCTTTGTCATCGATAAACTTTTGCACAGCTTCCATTTCGTTTGAAAAGTACTGATTGTACCAAGGGGCCACGATATGGGGGGAACGGTAGAATTCTAGGGTGAATGTAAAGTCTTCGGCAGAAAGCTTTTTACCGTCGGACCATGTCACATCAGGGTCTAGCTTATAATAAACTGTACGCCCGTTTTTATCGAAGGCCCAATGGCTAGCCACAGAGGGTAACCACTTGTGGGTATTAGGATGTAAAGTAATAAACCCAAAATCGTTATCGTCCAAGTATCCCCGAAAAAAGCCATTGGAATCTGGACCAACCTGCCTGAGAGTCAGGGGAAAAGCAGGGAAAAAAGTATGGAGTGTACCTTCAACGCGTGCTTGAGGGCTGGCGATTAACCCCTCCTTTTTGGGATCGTTGGTTTGCCAATCAAGGTCTTTGGGTAATTCCTTGATTCCTGTCGCCATAGCAATTGGTGTACCGAGTATAAAAATGAAAAAAAAGTAGCCGAGCATCAAGCTTACTCTCCTTATTGGTAGGTCGTATACACTTTGGGATCGAAGGCCTCCCTAACGGCCTCTCCTATAAAGGTTACCATAATAAGAATGGCTACCATGAATGATATCACAGAACCAACAATCCAAGGGGAAGATAGATTTTCTGTACCCTGCTGCAGCAGTTCCCCCCAACTGGGTGTGGGGGGAGGGAGTCCGAAACCTAGATAATCTAAGGCTGTGAGGCTAGTGATGCCCATAGCTACTTGGAAGGGGACAAATGTAATGATGGTAGAGATGGTGTTGGGGATAATATGAATAAAAATGATGCGCGGAGTAGAAGCACCCACAGACTTTGCCGCTTGAACATATTCCCGTGCCTTCTCCTTGTAGGTCGCTGTGCGCATATACCAAGTCATTGACGGCCAGTTAAAGAGAACCATAATAAAAATAAGAGTGAAGAAGTTGGGGGCCACTAGGGAGGAAACAATAATAACCACGTAGAAAAAAGGTATATTCGACCAAACTTCAATAAGCCTTTGTAGAATGAGATCAAACTTTCCACCGACATAGCCCATCAGACAACCAACTGAGATACCAATAGTATAAGTCATCAGGATAAGGCCGAGGGCAAAAAAAATGGCAATGCGAAAACCGTAAAAAAGCCTGGCAGCAATATCTCTGCCCGTATTATCTGTACCCAAGTAATGCTGTCTGTTCCAGTTAGGTGGGAAGGGAGGGAATGAACCATCTCTTAAATCGTTTTCAAAAGGGTTATAAGGAATGGGGGGGAGAATGACAAAGTTACCTTGCTCTTTGGTAAAGCGCTTTTTTAGCATCCTGTAGTTGGTTTCAAACTCATAGGTTTCATCGAATTCTGTACCAGGGATAAAGGCTCCATAAGTAGGAAAATAGAAGCTGTTATTGTAGCGAACTACTATGGCGCGATTATTGATCAGTAATTCGGCAAATAGTGAAAGTATAATGAGGCCGATAAGAGCAATAAAAGAGTAGTAACCTCGCTTGATGGATCTGAATTGTGCAAAGCGCTTTTTTGTAATGGGATTCACTTTTATCATAGGATTCCCCTAGAATTGAACGCGAGGATCAACTAAAGCGACACAGATATCAGAAAGAATATTCCCTACCAATTGTAGAATTGACGAAATCACTAGAATACCCATGACAACGGGATAGTCTCTTTCTATGATGGATTCAAACCCGAGCAAGCCAAAACCATCGATGTTAAAGATTTTTTCAATAAGAAAGGAACCTGCAATGATAACAGAAATGTTATTCCCAAAATGGGTGGCCAGGGGGATCAGACTGTTTTGAAATGCATGTTTTAAAATGGCCATTCTGAAACTCATGCCCTTGGCCATAGCCGTACGTACGAAATCAGCTGCTAAATTATCCATGAGGGCGTTCTTCATCATAAAGGTTGTGACAGCGAAGCTGCCTATGACATAGGCCGTTAGGGGAAGAATAGAGTGGTGGACTATATTTACAGTTTTACCTATAAAATCAAGATCCTCAAATCCTTCACCATAGAACCCCCCCATGGGAAACCATTCCAAATGGGAAGCAAAAATTACCAACAAAATGATACCAACAACATAGGAAGGTAGAGCATAACCTATAAATACGAGGATGCTACTGACATGATCAATAACGCTTTTATGTTTTATGGCTTTAATGATCCCTAAAGGGATGCAAATCATGTAGGTCACCAGCATGGAGCTAACGCCATAAAAAATAGAGATTGGCAGCCGATCAGAAATGATATCGATAACAGGGTCGCCATAGCGTGAAGACTCGCCTAAATTACCTTGCAGTAGTTTGAACAGCCATTCGAAATAACTCATAAAAATAGGTTTATCGAAACCATAATAGGCATTTAGCTGAGCGATCTGCGTTTCATCAAGCTGTGTGAATGCAGGTGTGTTAGAAGCGGAAGATTGGATTTCAGAGAGAATGCGCTCAACGGGCCCACCAGGCACCAAACGGGTGATAATAAACACTAAAAGGGTCACTCCGATGAAAGTGGGAAAAATGAGAAGGGCACGGCGTAGAAGATACTGCGTCATTGCTTTATTGCTTATGGTTGTGACTTGGGGTAACGACTAATTATGCATTGATATAATCGAAATTAAAAGTAAAATTGTCGTTTGCAATAACTGAAAAAATGACGTATTAATAAGGGTTCTTCCGTAGGGTGCTCTGACAACATGTCTGTAAGCTCCTATAATCACAAATTTTCCGGGAATAATTGATGACAAGTCAAAAAGTAGGACACATTTCACTGGTCGGAAGGCCCAATGCAGGTAAGAGCACCCTCCTTAATGCCTTGGTTGGGCAAAAAATTGCGGGGGTTAGTGCTAAACCTCAAACGACACGCAATAAAATTTTAGGAATCTGTAATTACAATCATACGCAAATGCTTTTTTTCGATACCCCAGGTATGCACCGTTTGCAGAATGCTGCCACAATGAATTCATTGATGAATAAGGAAGCTTTTTCCGTAGTTAACGATTCTGATATTATCATTTACCTCATCGATATTAAAAGAGGTATGCAAACACTAGATGAGGATTTTATTCAGTCCATCCTATTAAAGTCCCAGTGCCCTGTACTCTTTTGCTTATCTAAAGCCGACCGTGTTAAAAAACATGAGCTTGCGGTTCACAAAAAGCAAGTGCAAGAGAGCCTTGCAGATCTGGTTGGTGAAGTAAATTCTGACAGTCAGCGCGCGCTCGATACTGAAGTACTATGTATTAGTGCTAAAGATCGTAAAATGTTGGTCCCCTTATTGGATAAGGTAGAAGACATGCTTCCCGATGGTGCCTGGATATATCCCGATGATGATCTCACGGATCGCCCTCAAAGGTTTATCGCTGGCGAACTCATCCGAGAAAAAGTATTCCGGCTATTGGGTGAAGAAATTCCTTACCAGACTGCCGTACGGATCGATAATATGAGTTTTGAACCAAAGCAAGTAGCTATCATGGCATCAATAATCGTGGCAAGAAACTCCCATAAGGGAATGGTTATTGGTAAGCGAGGGGCTAAAATTAAGGAAATTGGCATTCAATCGCGCCAGGAGCTGGAAAATCTTCTAGCTCAAAAAGTATTCCTGGATTTGCAAGTTAAAGTGGATACGGGCTGGATAAACGATAGACAATTAATTGCTGAATATTCCAGCTTGGAGTACTCTTAAATTTCAGTGAATTTCAGGGATGAGGACATGCTGTGGATAACAGACAGCTGAAAATTATAGGCGGAAGGAAACTATCGGGCGGTGCAATTTCTATAGCAGGCAGTTCGAACCAAGTTACCAAATGTATTATGGCAGCCTTGCTCACCGATGGTGAGGTGACCATCAAAGGAGCCCCCGATGTGGATGAACGAAAAGTTGTAGCTAATTTGTTTCAGTACCTGGGGGGAGAAATCAATTACCATAGCGAGGAAGAGTTCACTCTCAGTGCATGTAATGTTGGGGTTCATGAAATAACAGAGGAGTTGTGTGCCAAGAATCGTATTTCTGTGTTAGCTGCGGGTCCTTTGCTGCATCGCTTCGGTAAAGTCAGTTTTTATGGAGTCTTAGGCGGGGATAAGATTGGTAAACGACCGGTCAACTTTCATATTGAGGCTCTGCGACAAATGGGAGCCCAAGTGGAGATGGAGGGCAACCAGTACCATATATCAGTAGGTCCTAGTGGTCTTCAAGGCGCAAAAGTTGTGCTGCCTTTTCCTTCGGTCATGACAACTGAAAACCTCCTGATAACAGCTTGCTTAGCCAGAGGGCAGACGATCATTGAAAATGCTGCCATCGAACCCGAGATCATCGAATTATGTAAAATGCTGCAAAAAATGGGCGCTGATATTCGCCAGCGTCCCAATCGTACCTTTGTTGTGGAAGGGGTAAAAAAACTCCATGGTTGCGAACTGCGATGTATGTTTGATCGCAATCAGGCCGTTTCCTTTGCCATTGCAGCTTTGGCTACGGGGGGGGATGTTCTTCTCAAAAACGTAACCCATGATCCCGTTTATAGCTTCCTCAACTTCATTCAAAGGATGGGAGCCGAGTTTAAAATTAGTTCCAAAGGTCTTTTTGTAAAAGCTCCCGCTTCAAAACTATCAGGTACCCATATTGAGGTTGAGGTTCATCCCGGGTTTATGACTGATTGGCAACAGCCCTTTATGGTATTGTTTACGCAAGCCAGTGGTATAAGCATCCTTCACGAGACGGTATTTGAGGAACGTTTGGGATACACTCGTTTTCTCAACGAGATGGGAGCCAAGATTACTCTTTCTACAAAATGTTTAGGGGAATCGCCTTGTCGGTTTCGTCATCAGAACTATATCCATTCGGCGATTATTCAGGGAGAGACACCTTTAATAGGTAAATCATTTAGGTTGCCCACTGACATCCGAGCGGGTAAATGTCTTGTTGTGGCTGGTTTGACAGCTACCGGGGAGACTTATCTGAGTAATATACGCGAGCTGGAGAGAAAATATGACAATATTGTTCCAAAGTTACAGGAGATGGGGGGAGCGATTGAAATTGTCAACACGGAGCCTTAATCTATAGGGACTCATGGGGTATTCTAATAAAGGGGTTCTTATCGAAACTGGGGAACGCCATCACTGTGGGAAGGGTCTCGATAGTACATTTATGACAGGAGGCTTATTGCGCTTACTCCTTTTGCTAAGTCTGTTGACAACAGCCTGTGGAGGGCATTTGGCTACCTCCGATAGTACTCAAAGTATCATTGATGGGAGTTGGGTGTCCGCATGTTGGCCAAATGCGAGTGGCCAATCCTACAGAATGGAGCTGGCTTTTTCCTTTGGAGCGAGGTTTTTATGGCAGGAAAACCATTTTGAAGACCCCAATTGCTCCTTAGAAGCATTTGCATTAATGTACGAAGGAAGTTATGAGTTAGAGGTTACGTGGCAGGATTTTCTACACAAGTTAGATCTAAGGGTTCGCTTCGGAGAGATTAATCCCGTCAGCAAAAATTGGGTGGAGCATGCTCGGGAACAGAAGTTTTGTGGCTACCCAAACTGGCAATTAAACATTGCTACCCCTCTTCATGAGGATCTATTTCAGATATCATGCCCTGGGGTCGTGGGGGAGAATTTTATCCACCGCAATTTAGTCAAGATTAAAGATGGATTTATATGGCTGGCGATTCGAATGCAAAGGGATAATGGCAGACCCGAGGAACTTCCAGGATCAGCCGTAGTATTGAGCAAAATAAAATAGGAAGTTGAGAATGGCGTTTTTAAATACGACACAGTCAAACACTGGTTTACTGCTATTAAGGTTGACGTTTGGTGGAATTATGTTTTTTGCTCACGGTATGCCAAAAATTGGTCATTTTCCTAGCGCTTCATTTCCAGATCCTTTTGGGCTAGGACCTGGTGTTAGTATGTCCTTAGCTATTTTTGCGGAATGCCTATGTGCTGCATTGGTTTGTTTAGGGCTGTGGACGCGACTGGCAACCATCCCTTTAATCATCACCATGTTGACAGCTGTATTTTTAGTCCACGGATCTGACCCGTTTGCTAAGAAAGAACTAGCGCTTCTTTATTTGATGGCCTATGGAACCTTATTTTTCACGGGTGCTGGAGATTTCTCCATCGATAAAAAGATAACCCGACACAGAAGATAATTTTTGAGGTGTTTCCGTGCAGCGATACTTGTTAGCACCAACTTTGGGAATTCTGCTTTTAGGCGGTAGCTATATCATCACCGGGCAGGAAAAAATTAAAACAGTTTTTGTGAAAAGTCACATTGATAAATCGAGTCGACGGGCTGCTACGAGGCAGATTGTGGCTACCGAGAATAAATCCTCATCAGAAGCGGTTCTGCTCGAACGTGCCATCGAGTTGGTAGATAATGATCAAGTTGATGAAGCGCAAGATCTGTTTGAGTATATTCTCAATCGCAATCCAGAAAATATCCGTGCTTTGCTTGAGCTAAGCTTGATTCAATTGATCGATCAAGGGCGTCCTGAGTCAGCTTTACCCTATCTCGTTCAAGCTTTACGTTTGGAGCCGGAGAATGATGCTCTTTTAGGTGAAGTTGCTGATATCTATGTGGAAACGGGGCAATTTACTAATGGTATCTCTTTTTTTAATAAAATGCGTCAAAAACTTCCTGAGGAGTCTGCCGTCGAGCTAAGGATGGGACAGTTGTATTATTATATGGGAGATCATAAACTCGCTTTGAACACCCTGATTCCCCTTGTGGACTCCCCTCTTCATCACGGCCAAGTCAAAAGCCTATTAGCTCGCATCTACTTGCAGCTAGGACAGGTGAAAAAGGCTATAACTTTTTACTGGGAGGCTGAGCAAGAGTTAGAGTCTGGTGTTAAAAATCATTTAGTAGCTGGAGAGCCTGGTGATGGACTGCTAAAGTGGTTAGAAGATACCCAATTTGAAATGGCTGAAGGTCTCATTAGCAATAATGCGTTTCAACATGCGGAAGATATTCTTTATAAACTTTCTGCACGATCTCCCTCTGATCCCGAAGTGATAAAATTAATGGATCTCGCTAAAGTTGGGCGACGTAACAGTAAAAATGCGGGCTAGCAAAAACCTTACCTATTTGCGCGTTTTTTTCTGAAGTAACTGAGTCAGGTGAAAATTAAGAATCTGGATATAAAAAGAGAGCTTCTGTCACAAATAACAGAAGCTCTTTTACAATGAGAACTAGGGGACAGTTACAACCAACACAAGAGAAACAGAGGGAACATCAACACCACTGAGACAGATAGTGCCATCAAAGATGGCATTTTGTTTTGTTTTTAGAGGGTTAGTCACTTTAGTCACCACCCTGATACAACGGTAGAAGCAAGCGCTATGCCAAGAAAAAACGCTGTTATTTTCTAGGGGGTGATGTTAGGAATTCATACAATTTTTCGCGCTTCATGGGAAAAATCAAATAGAAATAGTGGCTAAGGGAACGTCGGAGATGGCTTTCTGTGTCAAAAAGTTAGTCGCCAATAGCTTCGGTTTTATACTAATCACAGAACTAATAACCTATAACTATCTTACTGGACCTATCTCGAATCCTGATAAGATTGCCGTAGCCGCTTCATCCCTTCATCCATGGAAACTTCTGGGTTATAGCCCAAATCACGCTGGGCACGTTTGTTATCGAACCAATGAGATGTGGCCAGTTGTCTGGCTACAAATCGTGTAAGAAAGGGCTCTTTTTTTATTTTGAAGAAGGTGTAGAAAAACTCCATTCCCCATCCTACAAAATAAGCTAGTTTTGCCGGGATATGGCTAGTAACAGGATCATATCCAGCACTTTTGAGTATATTATTGATAAGGTACCCTGTGGGCCAGGGTTCATGATTGGTAATAAAATAGGTGTTACCCGCAATGGGAGAACCTGGGTATAGCTTTTCAAGGGCGATAATATGTGCTTGCGCTGCATTGTCGATGAAAACGGCATCGATCTTGGTCTCTTTGTTACCAATAAATTTAAGTCGTCCTGCCTTTTGCGATGCAATTAGTCGAGGAGCTAGGTGGTTATCCCCTGGTCCCCAAATCAGGTGTGGCCTGAGGGAAACGACGTCCAGTTGATGAGATTGGGCTGCTATTACTAATTTTTCAGCTTCTGCCTTCGTTTGAGGGTAATGGGCCAGGTACATTTTGGGGTAAGGGGTGCCTTCGTC
Source organism: Pseudobacteriovorax sp. (assembly GCA_050293845.1). Classification (GTDB taxonomy): domain Bacteria; phylum Bdellovibrionota_B; class Oligoflexia; order Oligoflexales; family Oligoflexaceae; genus DT-89. The sequence goes on from JBNKNM010000023.1 coordinate 26,173, forward strand.
GACCCCCATCTGGTCTTCACCAGCAAAAATAACACTCGGTGAGCTGGTATAGACAAGTTTACGAATACCTAACTCTAAGCATGACTCTAATACATTTCGAGTGCCGATAACATTTGTTATAAAGTACTCGTGGTAATCTCCCCAAACCCCTGCCTTGGCAGCAGTGTGGATAATAGCATCACAATTACGAGCTGCTTGAAGTACATCTTGTTTGGTACCGATATCACCCGTAATGCAAGTCACACCTTTCGATTGTAATGCTGGATAAGCTCCCCGATTTAAGGTTACGACTTCATAATTTTTTACCAATAATTGGTCGATAATAGCTTGCCCTAGAAAGCCTCCTCCACCGGTAACGAGAACCTTCATAAGATTTTCCTTTCAGCCCAAGCAGCCAGCTTTTCCCTAAAAATTTTTGAGTTGTGGCGAATATCAACGGGAAATCCTCTATGAAACAATACATCTTTGATGGCATGAGTTTGGGAATATTGTTTCCCAAGGTCAAGCAAGTCTCGCTTTAATTGCTTCTGTGCTGAGTGAGGTAATCGGCGTAGGGTTTCCACACAGAGCACAGGGCGGCGAAATTTATTAGGGCCCACACCAACAATGGCGGTGCGTAAAACATCATGGTGCTTATTAAGAATAGATTCTCCAGGAACCGTATAGACCACTTCCTGCGGGGTGACAACGCGATGAGCTTTACGACCACAGAACCACAGACGGCCTTTTTTGTCCAAATACCCCACATCACCCATGCGATGATAGAATTTATTGGTCCCATTAATTTTTGCCAGTTCGTTGGCTTGGGGGTGGTTCAGGTAATGTTTTGTGACTTGATCACCAGAAACTATGATTTCCCCAATCTGCAAAGGTTTTAAGATAAGATCTGACGATAAAGTTGCGATAGGTGTATCGGTTATTTTGATAATTTTTACATCCAGATTTGGTACCGGTTTACCCACACATACACCAGCACCTTGTAGGGTTTGGTAAAATGTTTCTTCGAGAATCTCATGGCTGTTGGTGATAGCTACCGGTAGAGCTTCAGTAGCTCCATAAGGTGTAAAAATGTGGCAACTGTTGTTAAGTAACAATGTCATATTCCGTAAGGTATCAGTAGGAACGGGAGCTCCTGCGGAGATAACTCTTTTTAGGGAAGGTAAGGTGATACGATTCTGGGTACCAGCTTCACTGATTCGCTTTAGCAGTGCGGGGGAGCCAAACATGTTAGTGACACCAAAAGCTTCGATGGCCTTAAATATATTTTGGGGGATAACCTGTGCTGGCTTGGTGAAATTCATTTCCGGGATAACGGCAGTCATGCCAAGGGCAGGAGCAAATAGAGCAAATAGAGGAAAAGTGCAAAGATCGATTTCACCAGGTTTGATCGCGAATGCTTCCTTTAGCAGTTGAATTTGGGTCCAAAAGTTTTTGTGTGTATAAACAGCGCCTTTGGGAACCCCTGTGCTACCACTAGTAAAAAGAACAGCAGCTATGTCGTCTTGGTTGATTTCTGGGAGTTTTTGCTGGGAGTGACTGCTTCCATATCTTTCAAGTTTGTTTAAGGAGTATTGGCAGAAGAAGCGACTATTTATACTGACTATTTTTTTCCACCGTCCACGATTCCAACCTAGTATGATCCTTGCTATATGGGCTTTAGGAACACCAATGAAATAGTCTGGTTGGGCCTGAGCCAAGCACTTTTTCAGATTTTTGATACCTATACCAGGGTCAATGAAGACGGGAACAATGCCGGCTTTAAACAGGGCAAAGGTTGTGGCGAAGAGCTCAAATGATGGCTCAATCATAACCGCTGCCCGATATCGGGCTTTGAAACCGGTTGCTAAAAAGCCTTTGGCTAGAGCATGACTCTTAGCTTCTAATTCGCTATAGCTCATATGAGAGTGGCGAAATTTCTCACGATTACCGATGCCATATGTTCTGATAATCGCCCTTTGCTGGGGGTGACGACTGGCCATATCAGTAAGAGAAGAGGCGATATTCACCGGGCGTTTCCTTATTAGGGATGATCAACTATAAACGATGCCATAAGCTTTTTGATGGTATTGGTGGCATCTTCAACAACAAAATGTCCCGCATCTGGGAGGTAGTGGACCTGCGCCTTAGGAAAGTGTTCTTTCCATTGACTAAGGAAGCTGTCATCAAACACAAAATCTTTGGCACCCCAGACCACGAGCATGGGTTTATCCTTGAGGCGCTTCAATTGGGCTTCTGTTTTGCAAAGGGGAGCCCAGGATGCGTCCTTTGGAGTGAGTGGAATATCGGTGACAAATTCCATAATCGCACGTCTTTTACGCCAATTTGAATAGGGTGCTAAATATGCTTTGCGCTCGCTCTTACTCAGTTTTTTATGGGTACAACACGTAGCAAGAGCGCCGCGGCAAAACCCATTCATCCCTCTGACTATTAAAGGACCCAGTACAGTCGCGCGGCACAGGCTTATGGAAAAGGGCAGCTTTAGGTGTTTGGGATTGCGAAAAGCGGCAGTATTGAAAACTATAAGGCGTTTGATGTTGGAGGCAAATCGTGTCGCATAGGTGAAACCTATCATGCCGCCCCAATCATGAACCACGAGGGTAATATTTTTTAAATTCAGCCTGTTAATTAAGTCGGTTAGGTCCGCTACTCGCTGCTCTAATGTGTACTCATAGGCTTCTTCTGGTATGTCTGACAGACCGCAGCCCATATGATCAGGAGCTATGACACGGTATTGCTTGGAAAAGCACTTGATCAGCTCACGATAGTAAAACGACCATGTTGGATTACCATGGATCATAACGATGGGTTCGCCCTTGCCTTCATCGATAAAGTGGAGGCGCGACGACCCATGCAGGGGTATATATTGGCTCTTGAATGGGTAAAGCTCTGGATTGATCACCATTCTACCCCCAACATCAAGCAGTTCAGTCCACTGCCAATACCCAACAAGCCCACTTTGTTTCCTGGCAATAGAAATCCGTTTTCTTCGGCTAGTGCTGCAGATAGGGGCAGAGAGACTGTCCCCATATTCCCTAGCCGATCGAAGGTAGGATAGTCCCTGGCTTCAGGCATGCCAAGGGCTTTTAGTATACTTAGTCGGTGTCCTTTACTCACCTGATGGGAGATGGTCTTATCGATTTGCTCCTGAGCCCAGCGAATTTCTGCAAGAAACGCTTGCCAAGTTTTGATGCCTAGTTGAACGCCATGTTTCATCACATTAACCGCATCGGTTGCCAGGAATTGCTCAAACACTCTTCCTGTCAGTCGTTTCATACCCCATCGGCATAAGTCATGATGTCGACTGTCGGACCGTGCCGCTCCTCCTAATAGGCGATGAAGTTTGGAGCTTTGACTTTGTCCGTTAGAAAGCACAATGGCCACAGCACCCGATCCTCCCGTTAAGGTGGCGAGCGTTTTTTTGAAAAACTCAATATCACGGTGTTGAAGCATTTTGGCAATAGCATCTTCGTTGACGTCCCTAGATGATTCACATGACACTACTATGCCGACATTTGCTTGCCCCAATTCGATGCGGTTGGCAATTTCAACAATTCCAGTGAGAACTCCTAAGCAGGCGTTGCTCAGGTCAAAGACGGATGCATTGTCCTTGACACCCAGCTGGTAAGCGACACGACAGGCGGTAGCAGGCTCATAATAGTCACGGCAAACGCCAGCATAGATTAATACATCCACATCGGACCCGCGATAAGGGGTTTGGGCCAAAGCTTTTTCAGCAGCCCAAGTAGCGCCATCAGAAACTTGAAGATTTTGGGGCCACCAGCGCCGCTCTTTTATCCCTGTCAAAAATTCAAGCTGACCGTTTGGAATTCTTAACGTTTCATAAACGGGACGAATTCTGTCTTCGATTTCCTTGGTAGAAACCACTAGTTCAGGAAGTTCGTAGCCAATGGCATCAAGGAACACGTTTTGATATTTCATGTAATACCCTATAGTAACCAGTCTTATAAAGAATCGATGGACGAAGCATCTAAGTAATTAACACCTGAGGAAGCATAGGAATGATAAGTCTACATTCTTTTAAAGCACACTGGGAATGTTACCAACAGAAAAATACATTTAGCTATGAAAAAATCAATTAGTTTATTTGCCATAGAACTAAGTGTATCAAGTGAATAGTGGTCTTGAAATGGTTTGTGTGACAAAGGTTTTGCTAAGTTTTTTGGCTTCTCCAATGTATATCCCCATGCTAGTCTAGGTTCGGACCTATAATCAATCAGTATTGTTGTTAGTATTTTTGGAAGTCTAACGACATAGGGCCCCAGGGGGGATGTGTCATTAAATAGGAGATAATATGGAGCAGGGATTGGGGGTTGTTTCCAAAATTTGGGATTACCAGCACACCCATTTATTAAAAAGCGATCGAGAGAATTCGGAAGTAGTCCTTCCGGCGACCCCCTTAGTATCCTATGGCGATCGGGCATTTTGTGACGAGTTTAAGGTTCGTCTTCCCTATATCGCAGGAGCTATGGCTAATGGGATATCGAGTGAAGCTATGGTGACCGCTCTTGCCAAAGGAAGACTACTGGGCATATTCGGGGCTGCAGGTCTCCCTATAGAGACAATAGAAAAAACGGTTGCTGCTTTACGAGAGGGTTTGGGTGATCTCCCCTTTGGAGTCAATCTTATTCATAACCCCAGTGAGCCTGCTTGGGAAGAGCAACTGGTTCAGCTGCTCTTTCGGTACGGGATTACCATTGTAGAAGCCTCTGCCTTTATGACTCTCACTGAAGCGTTAGTCCTGTATCGCTGTAAGGGACTATATCGCGATCGCAGTGGCCGTGTGGTAGCGCCTCACCGTATCATTGGGAAAGTTTCACGGGTCGAGGTTGCCGAAAAGTTTATGTTGCCACCTCCAGAGAAGATCGTTGCAAGCCTATGCCAACAAGGTAAACTCACTACCGAAGAAGCCGATTTGGCACGAGAAATTCCTGTTGCGCCATTTGTTACTGTTGAGGCGGACTCTGGGGGACATACCGACAAGCGGTCGGCCATAACCCTTTTTCCTGCCATGCTGACTTTAGCGCGTCGCTTGTCCAGTCTATGCGAATATGAAAAACCAATCTGTTTAGGCTTAGCTGGGGGCATATCCACTCCCAGTGCTGTAGCTTCGGCTTTTGCCATGGGTGCTGATTATGTAATGACAGGTAGCGTCAACCAAGCTTGTATAGAATCTGGTACAAGCGACTTAGTGCGCCAAACTCTCGCTTCGGTTGAGCAGGCTGATATTGTGATGGCACCTGCAGCTGATATGTTTGAAATGGGGGTTGAGGTTCAGGTTATTAAAAAGGGAACGATGTTTCCTATGCGCGCTAGAAAACTTTATGAAATGTATAAAAAGTATCCCTCCCTCGATGAGATTCCTGAGCAAGAGCGTAAGAATCTTGAGATGCAGATCTTCAAGAACCCCTTGGATCTTATCTGGGAAGACACAAAGAAGTTTTTTTCCATAAGAGATCCTGCAAAAATACAGCGAGCTGAGCATAGACCTAAATTAAAGATGGCTCTAATTTTTCGCTGGTATTTAGGTTTATCCTCCCAATGGGCCAACTCTGGTCAGAAAGATAGAACTTTAGATTTCCAGGTTTGGTGCGGACCAGCTATGAGTGCCTTTAATGAGTGGACAAAAGGAAGTTATTTAGCGGACCCCAAAGAGCGTAGCGTTTGGCTTGTAGCTTTGAATCTCATGCTCATCGGATTTGCTTTGCACCGTATAAACATCTTAAAGGCTCAAGGTTTCAACACGGAAAGCCTGGAGCAGACTGTAAACCATCCTCTCACACTGTCTGAAATTTCTAAAATCTTGCAGGAATCCTAAAGTATGGAACTCATAAACGAACCGATAGCCGTTGTTGGCATAAGCTGTTTATTCCCTGAATGCGGCAATATTCAAGAATACTGGTCGACCATTGTTCAAGGTAAAGACCATATTAAAGAAATCCCCTTAACCCACTGGAACATTGAAGACTACTATCATGAGGACCCCAAGGCTAAAGATAAAACATATGCCAAAACCGGAGCTTTTTTAAAACCATACCCTTTTAATCCTCTGGAGTATGGTATTACTCCCAGCTCCCTTGAAGCTACCGATACTACTCAGTTACTGGGAATGGTGGTGTCCAAGAAAGCTTTGGAAGATGCAGGTTATGGCGAGCAAGCTCATTTTGATCGTGATCGGGTGAGCTGCATATTGGGGGTGACAGGAACTTTGGAGATGGTGATTCCTTTAGGCGCTCGCCTTGGCCATCCTGCGTGGCGTAAAAGCTTGCAAAGGGCCGGACTACCTGAGGATTTGATTGAGGATATCGTAGAAGATGTTGGTCACTCCTTTGTAGGGTGGCAAGAGGCCAGTTTCCCCGGACTATTGGGGAATGTGGTTGCTGGTAGAATAGCCAACCGTTTGAATTTAGGGGGAACGAATTCCGTCGTCGATGCCGCCTGTGCCAGTTCTTTGTCAGCTATTCGTACTGCAGTGATGGAGTTACAAACCCATCGTGCAGATATGGTTGTGACGGGGGGCATGGATACTTTCAACGATATTTTTATGTACATGTGTTTTAGTAAAACTCCCGCATTGTCGCCCACCGGTTCCGCGAAACCCTTCGATAGCACAGGTGATGGCACAGTTTTAGGAGAAGGACTAGGGGCTGTCATTTTGAAGCGTCTCAGCGATGCAGAAAAGGATGGCAATCGCATCTATGGGGTTATCCGATCCATAGGCAGTTCCAGTGACGGCAAGGGTAAGGCTATTTATGCCCCGTCAGCTAAAGGCCAGGTGAAAGCTTTAAAGGCAGCCTATCAGGAAGCTGCGGTGAGCCCTTCTACTATCGAACTCATAGAGTGCCATGGTACAGGAACAAGGGTGGGAGATGGCATTGAACTTGAAGCCCTCAACCAGGTTTACCGTGAAGCTCACTCCGAAGGTCAGTGGTGTACCTTAGGGTCTGTTAAGTCACAAATTGGTCATACCAAGGCAGCAGCGGGTGTGGCTGGTTTTATTAAAGCTATCCTGGCTCTATACCATAAGGTACTGCCTCCAACAATCAAAGTGCAGCAACCCCACTCTCAGCTGGAAGGTTCTCCATTTATCATTCGTGATGAGTCATGTCCTTGGCCACCGTCAGTAGCTCACCCTCGCAGAGCAGCTGTAAGTGCTTTTGGATTTGGCGGTAGCAACTTTCATGCAGTTTTGGAAGAGTATCAGTCAGAAAAAACACTAATTGATTGGCCAGCTGATGGCTACTTACTATTGGCATCTGCTTGCACCACCAAGGATCTTCAGGGAGTGCTGGAAAATATATTGCAGCAGTGGCCTCAAGAGCCTGACCCTATGTTTCTGCGGGACCAAAGGACCAAAATCGATGAAAAGGATAGTGTGCGCTTAGCCCTATTTTCTACCAATTGGGTGCAGATAAAAGCTGCTTTAGAAAGAGCGTCTTTAGACTTAAAAAGTGGAAAGAAACCGCAGCAGGGGGCAGCGACCGTTTCTTTGTTCTTCAAAGAACGGAAAGAGGCTGGAAAAGTTGCCGTTCTATTCTCCGGTCAGGGCTCACAATATCCCAATATGTTGGGCCCGGCTCTCAGCCAGCTTCCGGCAACTCAAAAATTTCTCGACTTAGGGCGGGCAGCAGTTGGGGATGAACTGTACCATGTGATTTTTCCAGGGCAACTTTTTACACAAGAAGATCGCAAGAGGGCGGCTGCGCAGCTAGCCAAGACTTCTCTGGCACAGCCCGCAATAGGTGTTGTCTCAGCAGCTATATGGAACCAGCTCAAGAAACTGGGAGTTGAATCAGAAATGTATGCCGGCCATAGCTTTGGTGAACTTACAGCGTGCTTTGCTGCCGGTTGTTGCAATGAACAAACTTATTTGCAGTTAGCCCATCTTAGGGGGCAACTGATGGAAAAGGTGGATGGCGAATTGGGAGGTATGACTGTTTTAAGTGGTACCTATAAGCAAGCCCGTGCATTGCTTGATGAAGGGGATTGGGAGCTTGTTATTGCTAACCATAATGCACCGCAACAGGTTGTTATTTCTGGTTTAAAGAGAGATTTGGAAGCGTTTGAAAAATTAGCCAGATTAAAAAATATGCCAACCAAAAGGTTGGTTGTAGGTGCAGCCTTCCATAGTCCCGTGATGGCTAATGTTGTACGGCCCTTCTATGATCAATTGCGGGAATATGATATTGGCTCTCCACAGTATAGCGTCTACTCTAACGTTAGTGGCAAACCTTATGATCTTAACCCTGAAGCCCTCAGAAAAGGGTTGTCGGAACAGCTAGCTCGTGAGGTTAAATTTGTCGACCAAATCAAGCAGATGTATGATGATGGGGCGCGAACTTTCATCGAAATAGGTCCGTCTGCAATCTTAGCAAACCTTGTAAAGCAAATACTCCCGCAACAAAATATAGATGTTTTTTCCTTTGATGATAAAAAACAGTCAACTTATCTTTTTGATCAGATGTTAGCCAAGCTTTTTGTTGCAGGTTGCTCTATAAATTGGAATCGATATAGAGAGGACTGGCAGGCTGCGGTTGAAACCCGTCCTGCATATACTATTCCCATAAGCGGTGCTAATTATAGAAATCCGGATCATTATCAGTCAAAATTATCAGGTAAGAAACCGCAGTTTGTTAACCCTGCTTCGCAGGTATCACCCCCTAAGAAAATCGAAGGAGCCAGAGTAATGGAAAAGCGTCATCCGGAGAAAGCTCCCCTGTCTACTACCTCTAGCAGAGATAAGATGGGTTCTTCACAAGTACATCAAACTGTGCCATCGGGTGGATCTCCCTTAGAGAAGCACTTGCTTGCCATCCAAGAAATGCAGATGCAGAATGCGGCTCTCCATAAGCAGTTTTTAGAAAATCAATCCGAGTCGCAAAAAATATTCTACGAAGTATTGAAGCTATATCAAAGTAATGTTGGACCGACAGTGCCAAGTGCGAAGGAGTCATTAGCTACTGATATTCCCATGCCAACCACCTCAGGGAGTCAAGTGTCTCCCCTGGAAGAGCAGCTTCCAGCTGTTGAGAAAATGGCTGTTGATGATAGTCGGATCATGGAATCTAAACATCCTGAACCGGCCGTCTCGGCCGCCTCAGAATCTTCTTCTCCTGTAAAAGCAGCTCATAGTCAGGTTGATCAAACTGAGGAGCAGGTTATTGGGATTATAGCTTCCTGTACTGGTTATCCTGAGGAGTCCCTTAATCCTGGAATGGATCTTGAGGAAGACTTGGGAATTGACTCCATAAAACGCGTAGAAATCTTTTCGAAGCTGCAGGAAGTCTTTCCTCGATTAGGAGACATTCCGGTTGAGGAAATTAACGAACTTTCTAAAGTCAGCGAGATTATTGCGGCATCGACATCAGTGGCGCCCTCTTTCGACACCGATGCGTTACAAGCCGCACCTGCACCAGAGCAAAAGAATCATCAGTCCGACATTGACTTTGAGCAGAAGGAAGCTAAAGTACTTCAAGTTATTTCTGAAAAAACGGGGTATCCTCTTACGTCCTTGAACAGTGCGATGAATCTAGAAGAAGATTTAGGTATCGACTCAATAAAGCGAGTTGAGATTATCTCTCACTTACAAGAAATGTTCCCATCACTGGCGCAGCTTTCCGCCGAAGACCTAGCTGAAATAGCTACTATTAACGAACTGATTTTTTCCCTCGAAGGTGCCGACGATGATCATGGACAACAGGGAGAATCGGCCTCAGGTGAGGAGGCACACCCAGCGGCTTCTGACACCAATGATCAGGATATTCTATCGCAGGTACTGGAGACCATTAGCGTAAAAACAGGATATCCCCTGCAAAGTCTTCATGCCGATATGTCTTTGGAAGAGGATCTGGGTATAGACTCCATTAAGAGAGTCGAGATTCTATCCAGTTTGGGAGAAAGCTATATCCAAATTTCCCAGGCAGCTCAGGAAGATTTGGCCGAAATTGATACTGTAGCGCAGTTAGTCGCATTTATTCAGGGAAAATCTTCTGCCAATGATGCCATGCCTGAAGAAAGTATAATGGAGCAAGGGGTGAGTGATGCTTTGGCTCCGGTATTGCTGGATCCTGAGCAGCTTACTTTGGAAGGTAGGGACGAACAGGCAGATCAGCCTGCCCAAGAGCTGGGTATTGTTCTGGACAAAGAAGTTCTATTTGTGGAAAACACTGACACTTTAGAACTTGTACCCTTAGAGCTTCCTGAATCAGCTCGCATTTGGGTGAGTGACGATGGCAGTAATCTCGCACGAAATATAGTCCTGAAACTGCGTGAACGAGGATTTAAGCCTAAATTGGTTTCGATATCTTTTGTGGAGCGTATGGAAGCTCCTGAAAGTCTCGATGGGCTGATTATTTTAGGGCCTTTAAAGTTGGAAGGAAACCCTTCCCGTTTCTTACAAAACTGTTTTAAGCTGGTACGTTTATGTGCTCCCGCTTTAAAACCTTCCACTCCAAAACTATTTGCCACTATTAGCCGTAACGAGGGCATGTTCGGCCTGTCTGGAGTCGATAGCTTGTCCCAGGTTTTTTCAGGCGCTCTGGCAGGACTTTCTAAAACAGCCCGAGAAGAATGGCCCCATGTGCGCTGTCTGCACCTTGACTTGGGTAGAGATTTTGCTGACGGTTTCGAAGCCGCAACGCGTCTTATTGATTCGTGTTTGAGTTATGCCATTGCCGAGATTGGGGTCCATAGTCATCATTATTCGGTGCTCCGGTTGGCTCAGGATTCAACCCTTAGTGTTAACAAGCCAAAACTTAACGAAAATGATGTCTTATTGATCACTGGGGGAGGTAGAGGTGTTACAGCAGCGGTCGCCATGGCTGTTGCTCAGACGTTTAAGTGTAAGCTTCTGATCTGGGGGCGTACCGATATTGAGGAGCCTTTACCCAGTTTTGTTACCGGGGAAGAATCCGATAGTGAACTTAAGAAGAAAATTCTCGATAACGGGCTTGCCAGCAATCCTAAAGAAATTCAGGAGAGTTTTAACAAAATTCGTCGTCAACAAGAGTGCTTGCAAAACATTAAAGCCATTAAGGCAATCAATCCTGAATTGACCTATAAAAAGGTAGATTGTTCTAGCGAGCCTGATATCAGAAGAAATATAGAGAATTGTGAAGCAGAGTTAGGCACTATTACAGGAGTTATACATGGCGCGGGGGTACTCGCAGATAAGCTAATCGAAGAAGTCGCTGATGACGACTTTGCACAAGTTATCGATACTAAGGTGAGAATCTTGCCAATCCTGGAAAAAAAGCTGAATCATTTGAAGTTACTCTGCATGTTTTCTTCTTCAACAGCCAGGTTTGGACGAAAAGGGCAAGTGGCCTATGCTATTGCTAATGAAGCATTGAACAAGTTTGTTCAACTAACTAGGAGACATCATAGTGAGTGTCTGGCTCTGTCATTTAATTGGGGGCCTTGGGATGGGGGCATGGTGAATGCTGGGTTGAAGAAGATTTTTTCCGAAGAAGGCCTCGGTACGATTCCTCTGGGAGAGGGGGCTAAATTTTTTGTTGACGAATTATTTGATGGCCGCCATTCAGAAATTGTCCTTATAGCAAAACCCCTTAAAGAAATTGAGGAGCAGCATAACCTTATAACTTTGGATAGTTGGCCCATTTTGAAGTCCCATGTTATTAAAAGCAAAGGAGTCGTTCCCGCCGTGCTCCTGATAGAACATATGATAGCTGCTGCTAAGGCTTTTGCCGAAGACGATTTTCTTGGATTTCAAAATTTTAAAGTCCTTAAAGGTATAACGGTTGGTGCGAGTGATTCGTTTCAATTTCGTGTTGACTGCAAGGTGACTGAAGGACTCGATACGGTAAAATTCGTCGATACAGTATTCCTATCTTTGCGACAGGGAGAAGATAAATGGTTCCCAATAGCATCCTTGACAGCAGTTATTGGTTCACGGCAAGGTTTGATCGTTCCCGACTCTGATATTTTTATAGCCAGTGCAGAAGAGATTCCAGAGTTTAGTGACATCTATGATAGCCATTTATTCCATGGTGAAGATTTGCAAGGTATTACTGGAATCAGAGGGTTATCATCGGAGGGAGTTTCCGGTACTACGTTAGCAGCACCTAAACCGGAGTACTGGTTTAAAGAATCGTATCTAGGATCTTGGTATACTGATCCTCTGGCTTTGGATGTGGCGTTCCAGCTTGCGGTGATCTGGAGTGAGCGTATGCTTGGTAACAAGTCGCTACCCATAGGTATAAAAGAATACCGTCAATTTCAACAGTTCCCTCAGGAAGGGTGCGAGATTCGCATCAGAATTTGCAGCCGTACCAGCCATCAATTTAGTGCCAATATCGAGTTTGTGAAGGACGAACAAGTGATTGCGGAAATATCGGGCTACGAGGCGGTTATGGACGAATCTTTAGCAGGGTCGTTTCAATTGAATGAAATTTTAGAGCCGGAGAGCTTAGTTTAGGAGCGTCCATGGAAATTGCTGTGGTTGGGATGGGAGCGGTGCTTCCAGGCTGTGATTCCCTTGAAGAATTTTGGCAGTCCGTATTAGAGGCAAGAGACTTGCAACAAAGTGTCCCTGGGGGGCGCTGGAGTCGGGCATCCTCTACATTTATTGCTCATGGAGACACCAAAGATCGTGTGTTTCATGACAAGGGGTATTTTTGTAAAGATATCCCCAAAGCCCCAACGGGACTGGAAGTGTCTCAGGAGCTTTGGGAGCAGCTAGATCCCGTCTTTCATTTAGCATTAAAAGCAGGACGAGATGCCTTTTATGATGGTAAATGGCGGGCGGTAGATCGCCAAAAAATGGGAGTCATTCTCGGAAATATAGCATTACCGACTGAGGGATCTGCAAACTTTGTAAGGCACTACTTTGATTTGTCCATAAGGGAAGGTCTAGACTTACCTCTAGAAGTTTCAAAGCAAGAAGCCCCCCAAAACTACTTTACAACAAGTCTTCCTGCTAACTTACTTGCTACAGCCTTGGGTTTAGGTCTCGAAAGTTTTACGCTTGATGCAGCTTGTGCCTCTTCACTTTATGCTCTTAAATATGCCTGTGATCGGCTGGAAAGTGGTGAAGCAGATGCCATGCTAGCTGGTGGTATATGTCGATCTGATTCACTTTATACCCAGATGGGCTTTACGCAGCTCAAAGCCCTTTCCTCCTCAGGTGTATGCCGCCCCTTTGATAGCAGGGGAGATGGTCTTATGGTGGGGGAGGGTGGAGCTATATTTTTTCTTAAACGTCTTCAAGATGCTCGTGAACAAGGTGATAGGATTTATGGAGTCATAAGGGGTGCTGGGATAGCCAATGATATGTCCGGTAAATTGATGGCACCGAGTTCCCAAGAGCAGCTGAGAGCTATTTCTGGTGCATACCAGCAGTGCGGATGGAAGTCAGAGGATGTTGACTACATAGAATGTCATGCCACAGGTACTCCCTTGGGCGATAAAGTGGAGCTGGAAACCCTACGTCTCCTATTAGGAGAAAGGCAGAATCCCTGTGTGATTAGCTCAATAAAAGGCAATATAGGTCACTTGCTAACGGCCGCTGGTGCGACCGGCTTAGTAAGATTGCTACTAGCCATGAAACATCAGCAGCTTCCCCCTAGCTGTAATTATACACGGCCCCTGGAAGGTGATGCTGACCGGCCGTATAAAATTTTGAAAAATCCAGAACACTGGCAAAAAAAGCATGGTGTTACGCGTAAAGCTGGTATATCTGGTTTTGGCTTTGGTGGAGTGAATGCGCACTTACTTATTGAAGAGTATACGGCCAATCATGACAACCATGCCGAAGCAGTCACTCCACATCAATTGCGACCTGTTGCCATTGTTGGTATCGATCGCTCGACCCCCAGTTCAAGTCCCGGCCAATCGATGTCATGCTTCGGGTTTAATCATCAGAGTTGGTTTAAAAAACTTGGCTTCACTGTTGATAGCGAGCAGTTTGACAATATTGAGATCCCCTTTGGACTGTTGAAAATTCCTCCTAAAGAAATTGAAGCGATGCTACCTCAGCAGCTTGAAGCTATGATTTCAACAAAAACCATGTTGAAGGGCATGGAAGGTCTTAAGTTTTCGGGTGAGAGGACAGGCGTCTATGTAGGTCTTGAATTGGATGGTATGGTCAATAGCTATCGATCTCGTTGGGATCGGGAGGCAACCATCGAAGAAATTATTGATCGGGCAAACCTCAGCCTCAGTCAAGACGAAAAAGAGCAGCTGAGCGAGCAGCTTAAGGATGCAACCTTCCCATATCTCACTGCCGATGGCGTTATGGGTTCCCTTGCTAGCATTATTGCATCAAGGATTGCCAAGGAGCTGAAGTCGGGAGGACCAGCTATTACCATTTCAAATTTGGAAAACTCAGGTTTGTCAGCACTAAAGCTGGCTATTGATGCTATCCAAAGACAGGAACTGGATACAGCGGTTGTTTCAGCCGTAGATATGGCTGGTGGTGTGTTCTGTCGATTGGCCACTCAATCTTTGTGGAGTTCTTGGGAAGGCCATAAGGAACTTACTTTTGTCGATAGTGCGGTTACCATAGCCCTGCAGGACTGGGAGTTAGCAAAGCGCAGCGGAGCAAAAATATACGGTCGCATTGATGGAGTCAGTGGAAGAATTGATGACGATGATTCCTACTTGCCACCTCGTTCCATTCTCTCCCTTGCACAAAGTAAAGGGCATGGTAACGTTACCCATCAGACCTTTGACTATAGAAGTGTTCATCATATTAGTCCTCAGCTGTTAGGTGGCTGGGAAGATGTCGCTATAGAAAGTCACAGCAGCGAATATTACGGTGCGGCAACCGGTCTGATGCGTTTTGTAGAAGCACTACACGATTATGATGTAACGCCAAACCTTTCAGCAAAACCATTTCTCTACGGATTCCATGCCACTAATAGGTGCACCCATTGGCTTGTGGGAGAACCACAGTCCATTACGGCGGAACCCATCAAGGAAGAACTTCTACCACAAAATTCAAAGCAACGGATTAAAATTCCGAATTTGGCTAAAGAGTCACGTTTAGACTCCATAAAGGCTTTGTCTGTGTTTCGCAACAGGCAAGGAGGGCGCAAACGTAATCATTCTACAGACCGTTCACATCCTTCAGCAGCACCGATGCAGCAGCATGAGGCGACTCCTTTCCCCAGAAATGACGCCTTCTGGAATCACTTGCTCGAACAGATGGCTAATACCGAATTAAGCAATCAAGAAGCCCAAAAAGTTTTTGCTGATACGGCGAAAAAAGCCATGGAATACTCTATGAAAATTGCCGAGGATATTGGCAATAGACGGGGAGCTAGTAGTTTAGGTTTATTTATGCCTGCTTGGAGCCCTCAGCAAGACGTAAGTCAAGAAGCGACACCCGCAGAAGTTATCAAGTACATCCCGATGAATCAGGAACCAGCACTTTTTGATTATGAGGCTTGCGAAGAGTTTGCGGCAGGAAAAATTGGCAATGTCTTTGGTGATGATTTTGCCCAAATCGATCGCTATCCTACGCGAGTGCGATTACCGACAGATCGACTGCTGTTGTGCCACAGGGTGATGTTAATGAAAGGGGAAAAAAAATCCCTTAAAGCAGGCAGCATGATCACCGAGCATGACATCAATAGCGATTCTTGGTATTTGGATCAGGGAAAAATCCCTACATCGATTGCCATTGAAGCCGGACAAGCTGACCTGATGCTTTCGGCATGGTTAGGGGCCGATGATCACACCAGAGGACTCGCTCGATACCGGCTTTTGGATGCACAGGTAACATTTTTCGATGTTTTACCATCTGCGGGTCAGTTTATCCGATATGAAATACATATCGATCATTTTTTCCGACGCGGCGATACTCTTTTGTTCCGCTTTGGCTTTGATGCATATGTGAAAGATCGGCCCTTAATGTCAATGGTAGATGGCTGTGCCGGTTTTTTCACTAATGAAGAGCTGAACCAAGGGAAAGGTATTATTAAGAACGAGGCGAGCCCAAAATCTAAGGGAAATTATACTGGTGGCTATTACCCCCTATTCACCAGTCATGGTGAAAGCTATAGCGAAAAACAGCTAGATTTTTTGCGTGCAGGTCAATTAACAAAGTGCTTTGGCCCTCAGTTCAATCAACTTGCGGTCAAAACTCCTTTGGGGATTCCAGGAGGTGATTTGCGTCTGGTGCACCGTATCCAAAGTATTGATACCTTTGGCGGGCGCTATGGAGTTGGTTTGGTTATTGGTGAGGCTGATATTAATCCTGATGATTGGTTTTTAACTTGTCACTTCATTGATGACCCCGTGATGCCAGGAACTTTGATGTACGAGTGCTGTCTGCATACGTTAAGGGTTTTTCTGCTTCGCCATGGCTGGGTGGGAGATGCTCATCAAGTGTGCTGTGAGCCTGTAGCCCATCAGCCATCTCGGCTTAAGTGCCGCGGCCAGGTTCTTCCTAGCTCACGAAAAGTTTCCTACGAACTGCATATTAAAGAAATGGGTTATGGCCCCTTTGCTTATGTTCTCGTCGATGCTTACATGTATTGCGATGATAAGTGTATTGTTGATATTGAAAATATGACACTGCAGCTTACAGGACTTACCAAGGATGCGGTGGAAAAAAGTTGGGTTGGTCAAAGTGAAAAACCGCTTTTTCCTAATCCTGCCATTGTCGAGTTCGCATCTGGAAGGCCATCTCAAGCTTTTGGAGATCCCTATAAACCGTTTGATTCCGGACGACGGATGGCCCGACTCCCTAGAGGCAAGTTACAATTAGTTTCGCAGATCATAAGCTCCACAGCAGAACCATTTCAACTTGCTGAGGGCACGAGCGCAATAGGGGAGTATGAAAATACAGCCACGACCTGGTTTTATATGGCTGACCCATCGCATTATATTCCTTTTAGTGTATTGCTGGAGATTGCGCTCCAGCCCTGTGGCTGGCTAGCAGCGTTTATGGGATCGGCATTAACAAGCAAGCAGGATCTTTTTTTCAGGAATCTTCAGGGAAAGGCACAATATATAAGGAAGGTCGGTCGAAAAAGTGGCTGTCTGACTATTGAGGTTGCCACTAGAAAAATTGCTAAATCAGCTGATATGATCATTCAAGAATATGCATTTATCGTTAAAGATAAAAAGGGGCCAGTATATAAGGGCGAAACTGCCTTTGGTTTTTTTACAGAAAGTGCTCTCAGCCAGCAGCAAGGTTTAAAGAATATCGAAAGTTATGGCGTTTTGGGAGACAAAAAAGCCACTATGAGTTTACCCCTATCAGCCGGTTTTCCAGGCTACCCCCTTCTTATGGTGGATGAGGTTGAGCCGGTTAACTGGAGTGCAGGAAAATACGGTTTAGGGCGTGTGATTGGTTATAAGTATATCAAAAAAGAAGATTGGTATTTTCACGACCACTTTTACCAAGACCCTGTAATGCCGGGATCATTAGGTCTGGAAGCTATGGTTCAGTTAGGAAAATATGCTGCCTCCCAGAATTGGTCAACAAGTGAATGTTTTTCTCTAGAAGAAGAGCATAGTCATTCATGGATTTATAGGGGACAGGTCCTGCCTCACAATCAGCAACTTTGCATTGATCTGCATATTAGACACATTGATAATGAAATGAAAAGGCTATCCTTTGATGCATTGCTGTATTGTGATGGATTATTGATCTATAGGGCTGAGGAGATTTGTCTCAGAGTGGAAGTTTGAACGAAGTGCTTGTGCAATCTCGATTCTTTGAAGGATTTTTGCATATAATTCACTTCCATGAACTCTTACCGTTCATGGAGCTTCCTCCATCCGCGCCAAATGTTGATCATAT
Organism: Pseudobacteriovorax sp.; assembly: GCA_050293845.1. Taxonomy (GTDB): domain Bacteria; phylum Bdellovibrionota_B; class Oligoflexia; order Oligoflexales; family Oligoflexaceae; genus DT-89. The sequence goes on from JBNKNM010000023.1 coordinate 43,964, forward strand.
CCTGTGGGGGAGAGAAGCTTTAACTTTTAAATATCATAGAAATTTGTCTATCCTTGCTAGAGCTAGTTGCCCATAATTCCAATAATTTTAAGGAATTCGAAATAGCATCGGGTGAAAGTATGACGAGCTTACTAACCCGCAGCGTAGCCAAGGTAGGTGAGGATTTCGGAAGGTTGGCATAACGCAGCAAACGAAGAATATTTCGGATTCCGGTATCTTTTTATAAGAAAAAGGGATCTCTAAGTTAAAGACCCTAAGCCTACGACCAAAAAGCTAAACAATCAGTTTGTTTGCAAAAAGATCAAAAAATATTTTGCTTATAGAATCCAGTTTCTATCATGACAATACCTCAAATTTAATTCCAGCATATAATTCCAACCTTGCAATCAGCTTATCCCCAAAAGCTGTCGAAGGGGTCCAAAAACCACCTTGATCTTTGGTATCGGGAAAGTCCAATGTCAAACATAAGGCTGCCTGAGCTAGCATTTTAGCGGTCGAACCATAGCCAGGGTCTCTGTCACCTGTAACCTTTATAACGATTGCAGGTTCAGCTTTGTCGTTAATATGGCCATAAAAACGAAAGTCAAAGAAGCCCTTCTCCTGAGCTTCAGGGCTGGGGCCTTCACCTGGTTTTGGTAGAAATCTAGCTAAAGCAGTTTTTGTAAGACTGAAGTAGCTGCCCACAAAAAAACCACCGAGGGCAAGAGTAAAAGCCTGGGCACGGAGCCATCCACTCTTACCTTTCCCCATCATCATCGCCTCATCATAGAGAAAGTCTTTACCATATTTCAAACCCGAAAGTTGATGGGAACGATGGACTATTCGGGTATTGATTCCTGCCATAATAAAAGGTCCAACCCAAGATCCCGAGTTAGAATCAAGCATCGGAACATGGATATTTTTTTGGCGAATTTTTTTCACATCACTCTTTGGACAAAGGCTATAGGGATTTCCTAACACTTTACGGAGGGACGGGTCCTTTTTAATTTCGGCGGATACATTGAGAATACTAGCGACGGTCCCACCAGACATACCACCACCCATAGCTTTTACCCTCATATTAACTTTATGGCAGTACTTACCAAGGCGGGTCATTGATTCTCTCTGGGTAAAAAACAATCCCAAGTCGGATGGTATCGAGTCAAATCCCGAACAATTGACAATTCTTGCTCCACTTTTCTTAGCTATGGCTTCATACCGCTTAATCATCTGGTAAACCCATTGGGGTTCACCGGTCAGATCGCAGTAATGGGTTCCTATTTTACAGCAATTCTTAATGAGTGTTTCTCCATATAGGGCATAAGGTCCTACTGTAGACACCACTATTTTTGTACTCTCGCATAGTTTTTTTATCAGAAATCGCCGGAAAACCTGCTCCTTCAGGTGCAGGATGGATAGGCGTTTGTGATCCGAAGCGAAAGCGGA